>PHBE01000020.1 GCA_002841885.1 Deltaproteobacteria bacterium HGW-Deltaproteobacteria-18 | reverse complement strand
TCTTTTGGCCGAAGACGACGAAACAACGGTTTTCAGTATCAGCAGACTGTTGGAAAAGTCCGGGCACAGCGTGACCGTGGCCCACAACGGACAGGAAGCTCTGGAAATGCATGAGATGAACGATTTTGACCTCATCCTCATGGACGTATCGATGCCGGTCATGGATGGCATCGAAGCCTGCCAGCGCATTCGAGGCTCTGGAAATTCCCGCAAACGGGATGTTCCGATCATTGCCCTGACGGCTTACGCCATGGCCGGGGATAAGGAAAAGTTCCTGGCTGCGGGCATGAGTGACTATATCGCCAAGCCGGTGCAGGTAGAAGAACTCAAGAAGGCGCTGGCGCGGGTGGCCGAGAAGTTGGACAAAGGCTTAGCGCAGTAGCTTGTAGTTTGCTCTGGCCTGCCGGGAAACTTCGGACCACTCAATTCTTGAGGGTTTCCCCACGGTTCAGGTTTTTCCCATACTGCCGACAGAAATGTTCTGGCGTCACGCGGGGGAATTGGGGTCAGATCTTGAATCTTGAATTATCCGGTCAATCTCAACGGCATGACCAGACCAAACGGCAGACCAAAAATGCACATCAGTAAAAAAGCCAACCTCCTCATTTTGAGAAAGTTGGCTCTTATCAACGAATGGCGGAGAGGGTGGGATTCGAACCCACGTACCGGGGATTAGCCGGTAACTCGATTTCGAGTCGAGCGCGTTACGGCCGGACTTCGCTACCTCTCCGCGAGGTTTTTTGAAATTTTCTTTTCCTGGCGGCGCTGCTTGAAAAAGCCGCTCAGTTTTGCGCTGCATTCCTGTTCCAGAACCCCGCCCAGAGACCAGAAATGGTGATTGCTCCAGGGCAGCGCCGTGCCGTCCATGCGACTGACCAGGCATCCGGCCTTGGGGTCTGCGGCAGCGAAAACCACTCCAGCCAGACGGGCCTGGATGATTGCGCCCAGGCACATGATGCAGGGCTCCAGGGTGACCACCAGGACCGCATCGGTCAGGCGATGATTCCCGACCAGCGCCCCGGCCTCGCGCAGTGCCAGTATTTCGGCGTGGGCCGTGGGGTCGTTTTCAAATACGGTTCTGTTCTCGCCCCTGCCCAGAATGCGACCGCAGCCGTCTATGACCACCGCACCCACAGGCACGTCCCCCCGCCCTTCCGCCAAGTCTGCAAGCTTCAGAGCCTCGTGCATGTATGGCTCCCAGGCCAGAAGCTCATCGGGTCCCGGCGTCGGGGAAGGCGCACAGTAGAAAGTCACGGGGGCGCTGTCAATGATCTTTGCATCCTCTTTGGACACGTTTTCAAACCGCCCTATCTGGCCTTCAGGTAGTCAATCCCGCCCTTGAGCAGGGCCGTGCCCAGCGTGGAAGTCTCTCCCCTGGTCCAGCGCGGATGGTTGGTGGGATGATTGTAGGCCTCGGGATGAGGCATGAGCCCGAGGATGCGGCCGGAAGGATCGGTCAGTCCGGCGATGCCGAGCGGCGAGCCATTGGGATTGGCCGGGTACTCCTGGGTCACTTCCATGGTCTGCGGATCCACGTATTGCAGGGCGATGAGATTCTGCTCCTGCAAACGGGCAAGGGTCGTCTCGTCACCGGGCACGAGCTTGCCCTCGCCGTGACGGACGGGGACATAGAGGGAATCGAGCCCCTTGGTGAAAACGCAGGGCGACTCGGCATTGATCTTCAGCGTCACCCAGCGGTCCTCGTATTTGGCCGAGTCGTTGTGACTGAGCGAGACCTGACGGGTGAAGTAGGCGCCATCCAGGGCGGGCAAAAGACCCAGCTTGACCAGCAGCTGAAACCCGTTGCAGATGCCGAGAATGAGGCCGCCCGCATCGAGGAAGCTCTTCAGCTCTTGCATCAGCGACTTGCCGCTTTTGGTCAGCATGTGCCGCCAGCGCAGTGCGGCGGCCTGGGCCGAGCCGAGATCGTCGCCGTCGAGAAAACCTCCGGGCAGGATCAGAAAATTGTAGTCGGTCAAGGTGATCTTGTCCGCCGTCAGGTCGGAAAAATAAGCGATGGTGGTCTGGTCCGAACCAGCCTGATCCGCCGCAAAGGCGCATTCCCGCTCGCAATTCGTCCCATAGCCGGTAATTACCAATGTTTTGACCTGAGCCATCACCCCTCCAAAATCGGCCGTAGCCGTGCTGTTTGATTAAGTACCCACGCCCATTACAGTCCAAGCAAAACAGGCGCAAGCCTGAAAATCGACCTTTCGGACTGTTTGCACTCGGCGTTCTTTCTGCTATTGAGCCCACTGTGTTTGCAGGACACCATGGGCCGCTTGACAAGCCGGAAGTCCGCTGCCAAATGTTCCGGCGGACATACGGATGTCGAATTTCGGGCTGCCGACAGGTGGCCCATTTGTTTTGTGGACCATGTCTGGCGCGCCGAGCGCGGACTCAGAGCGAAGAATCATACAGGTGAGCGAGGCAGCGATGAACACCAAATTCATTTTTGTGACCGGCGGGGTATTGTCCTCTCTGGGTAAAGGACTGGCCGCCGCATCCATCGCGGCGCTTCTCAAGGCGCGGGGGCTACGGGTATCCATCCAGAAGCTCGACCCGTACATCAACGTTGACCCGGGCACCATGAACCCCTTTCAGCATGGCGAAGTCTACGTCACCGACGACGGGGCCGAGACGGATCTGGACCTCGGGCACTACGAGCGCTACCTGGGCACCCACCTGAGCCAGCGCAACAACTACACGTCGGGGCGCATCTACAACACCGTCATCACCAAGGAACGCCGCGGCGACTACCTCGGCGGCACGGTCCAGGTCATCCCGCACATCACCGACGAGATCAAGTCGTCCATCCTGAGCCTGGCCAGTGACGACCTGGACGTGACCCTGGTCGAGATCGGCGGCACCGTGGGCGACATCGAGGGACTGCCCTTCCTGGAAGCCATCCGCCAGCTGCGGGCCGACCTTGGCAAGGACAACGTCCTCTACATCCACCTCACGCTGGTGCCCTACATCAAAACCGCAGGCGAGCTCAAAACCAAGCCTACTCAGCACTCCGTAAAGGAACTGCGCAGCCTCGGCATCCAGCCGGACATCATCCTCTGCCGCTCCGAAGTGGATCTTGGCGACGACATCAAACGCAAAATTTCACTGTTCTGCAATGTGGACCGGGACGCGGTCTTCACCGCCATAGACGTCAACCACATCTACGAACTTCCCCTGACCCTTTATAATGAGGGGGTTGACCAGAAAATCGCCATCCTCCTGCGCCTGGCCGCCAAGAATCCGGACCTGCAGGAATGGAAGAATCTCGTTTACAACCTGCACCATCCAACTTCAGAGGTCACCATTGCCATCGTCGGCAAATACGTGGACCTGAAGGAAGCCTACAAGAGCCTGCATGAGGCCCTGACCCACGGCGGCGTGGCAAACAATGCGGCCATCCGCTTCCTGTATGTCAATTCCGAGGAAATCACTGCCGCAAACGTGGCCGAGAGCCTCGCCGAGGCCGACGGCATCCTCGTCCCCGGCGGCTTCGGCATCCGTGGCGTGGAAGGAAAGATCGCGGCCATCACTTATGCCCGTGAAAACAAAATCCCCTTCTTCGGCATCTGCCTCGGCATGCAGTGCGCGGTCATCGAATACGCCAGAAGCGTCATGGGCCTCACCAAGGCCAACTCCGAGGAATTCGACCTGACCACGCCGGATCCAGTCATCTATCTGATGAAGGAATGGTTCGATTTCCGCAAGAAATGCGTGCAGCGCCGTGACATGACGAGCGAAAAAGGCGGGACCATGCGCCTTGGCGCCTACCCCTGCGTGATCGAGAAGGACACTCGCGCCTTTGAAGCCTACGGCGCAACCGAGGTTTCGGAACGTCACCGCCACCGCTACGAATTCAACAGCGCCTACCAGAGCCGTTTCGAAGAAGCCGGACTGACCATCAGCGGCCTGTCCCCGGACAAGAGCCTGGTCGAGATCGTGGAAATCAAGGATCATCCGTGGTTCCTGGGTTGCCAGTTCCACCCGGAGTTCACCTCCACCCCCATGCAGCCGCATCCGCTGTTCCGTGAATTCATTCGCGCGGCCGTGGCCACCAAGAAGCCCGAGTAAAAAACATGATTGACTGCTCCACCCTGGTCGCCGGCCGTCCCTTCCTCATCGCCGGGCCCTGCGTGCTCGAAAGTCTGGACATGGCCATGACCGTGGCCGTCGAACTGCAGGCCATCGCGCGCGATCTGAACCTGCCGCTCATCTTCAAGAGCTCCTACGACAAAGCCAACCGCACGGCCGGAGCGAGCTTCCGGGGCCCCGGGCTGGACATGGGGCTTGACTGGCTGGCCCAGATCAAGAGCCGCACCGGACTGCCGGTCATCACGGACATCCACGAGCCGCGCCAGGCCTCCCTGGTGGCCGAGGTGGCCGACGTGCTGCAGATTCCGGCCTTCCTCTGCCGTCAGACCGACCTCTTGCTCGCCGCCGCGCGCACCGAGCGCATCGTGAACATCAAGAAAGGACAGTTCATGGCGCCCTGGGACATGCAGGGGCCCGTGGAAAAAATCCGCTCCGAAGGATTCGACCGCATCTGGCTGACCGAGCGCGGCTCCATGTTCGGCTACAACAACCTGGTCGTGGATTTTCGATCCCTGATCATCATGAAGCAGCTCGGTTGCCCCGTCATCTTCGACGCCACCCACTCGGTGCAGCTGCCCGGCGGACAGGGCATGTCCTCCGGCGGCCAACGCGAGTTCGTGCCGCATCTGGCCCGGGCCGCCGTGGCTTGCGGTTGCCAGGGCCTCTTCATGGAGATCCACCCGGACCCGGACAAGGCCCTCTGCGACGGCCCCAATTCCTGGCCCCTGGCCAAGGCCCGCACCCTTCTCTCGGAACTTGCGGCCATCTGGAGCATCCCCAATGAATGCTGAACTCCTCGCCCGGGACGTACGGCTGATCATCCTGGACGTGGACGGAGTGCTCACCGACGGCGGACTTTATTACGACGAATCTGGCTGCGTGATGAAGCGCTTCAACGTCCAGGACGGGCTGGCCATCAAGATGGCCCCCCAAGCCGGAATCGAGTTCGCGATCATCACCGGCCTGGACTCCCCGGCAGTGCGCAAACGGGCCACGGAGCTTGGCATCAGCCATTACTATCCCGGTCACCATCGCAAGGCCCCGATCCTGCGCCGGATTTCCGAAGAGACCGGCATCCCCCTGTCGCACATGGCCTATGTCGGTGACGACTGGGTCGACGCCGCGCCCATGTCCCTGGTCGGACTGCCCATCGCCGTCCCCAACGCCCGCCCCGAGATACTCAAACTCGCGGCCTGGACAACCAGATCCATGGGCGGACAGGGCGCGGTGCGCGAAGCCATCGATTTCATTCTGCGCGCCCAGGGCAAACTCGAAGGCCTTTGGCAGGACTGGGTCCGGGAATGAAGCGCCTTTTGATCGGGATTTTGGCCCTTGTCGTTCTGGCCGGAATCGCGATGCTCGGAAAGCGGCTGCTCTGGCCCGAACGGCTGGACGACCCCTCGATCCGGAATCTGGACGTGGATTTGAGCCTAAAAGGCGTCAACCTGAGTCAGGGCAAGGACGGCAAGAAACTCTGGAACCTGAACGCCACGGGTGCCGACTACGACGAAAACGGCGACGAACTGACGCTCACCTCCCCGGTCATCGTATACTGGGGGGAGGAAGGCGGCGAGCCCATCGAGGTCCGGGCGCCCAGAGGCCAGGTCTGGCAAAAAGAGGACCGGGCCAGGATGTGGGACGGAGTCAACGCTACCCAGGGCCAGTACGTGATGCGTTCCGAAACCCTTGACTACACAGACCAAAACCGCACGCTCGTGCTCGGCGGCACGGTTGAACTGACTGGCGAATCCATGCAGGGCCGCTCAGACACCCTGACATATTTTCTGGACACAGGGGACTTCCTGGCCCAAGGCAACGTCCAGGTCATCATGAATTGACAAGCGGGTTACCAAATGCGTTCACTCATACTTTTTCTCTTCCTATCCTGCGCGGCGCCACTCTGGGCGGCCGAGACCGTGCCGGTCAAGATCACTTCCGATACCATGACCTACACCCAGAAAGGGGACCAGGTAGTCTTCACCGGCTCCGTGTACGTCATCCGCCAGGACATCCAGCTGTGGTCCGACACGCTGACCGTGCTGCTGGAGAAAAAGGAAGGAGCCAAGGACGCCACCCAGGGCGTTCCTGACGAGCAGGGGTCCATCCGGAAAATCATCGCCAAGGGCAACGTGCGCATAAAAGCGGACAAGGGTCGCACCGGCACCTGCGGCATGGCCACCTACGAAGCCGCCAAGGACCTTTTGACCATGGAAGACAACCCTGTGCTCATGGAAGGCGCCAACAAGATTCAGGGCGAAGTCATAAAGCTCTACATCAAGGAAAACCGCAGCGAGGTCATGGGCGGCAAAGGCCGGGTCGAAGCCATCTTCAACACTCCCGCCGGCAAGCAGGGGCTTGGGCAGTGACCATCCTGACCGGTCAGAATCTGGCCAAGCGTTATGGTACCAGGAATGTCGTGCGCGACATCGACCTTGATGTGCGCCAGGGCGAGGTGGTAGGCGTGCTAGGGCCCAACGGGGCGGGCAAGACGACCACCTTTTACATGCTGGCGGGGATCGTGTCTCCGACACGGGGCCAGGTCCTTCTGGATGGCCTGGACATCACCCGCTGGCCCCTGCACAAAAGAGCGCGGGCTGGCATGAGCTACCTGCCACAGGAGAGCTCGATCTTTCGCAAACTCACCGTGCGTCAGAACCTGCAGTTGATCCTCGAATACTCGGGATTATCGCGGGATGAACAGAAGCGCACGGCGGACAGGCTGCTCGATGAACTCGGTATCACCAGGCTCGAAGGGCAACTGGCGGCCTTTCTGTCCGGCGGAGAGCGCCGCAGGCTCGAGATTGCCCGCGCCCTGATCCAGAACCCGAAGTTCATTCTTCTGGACGAACCCTTTGCCGGCATCGATCCCCTGGCCGTGGACGACATCCAGGCCATCATCCGGGACCTGCGCGACAAGGACATCGGCGTGCTCATCTCCGACCACAATGTTCGCGAGACGCTCCAGATCTGCGACCGTGCATACCTGGTCCATGACGGACGCATCATCCTGAACGGCAGCCCGGAAGAGATCGTCGCCGATCCGGGTGCGCGCAAGGTTTATCTCGGCGAGGGATTCTGTCTCTAGCGGACACGATTTTCCAAGGATTGCCAGGGCCTAAGCTTTATGGCAAATTCGTTACTGGGTAGTTTTTTTGCCTGCAATCCTCAGACACGGTGAAACCAAATCAATTATGGGCCTTGAACTTCGACAAAACCTCAAGCTGACGCAGCAGCTGGTCATGACCCCGCAGCTGCAGCAGGCCATCAAGCTGCTCCAGCTCTCCAGATTCGAGCTTCTAGAAGCCGTTCAGCAGGAGCTGCTCGAGAACCCCATGCTTGAGGAGGGGGTCAAGGAAATTTCCGAAGAGCACGAAATCCAGGCTCCGGCAGAATCACGCCCGGAGGTCTCCCACGAAGACGCGGAGCTGATGCGCAACGCAGACTGGGAAAACTACCTCGGCGATTTTTCGAGCACCGCCAAGCAGGTGCAGTTCAAGGAGACCGAGGCCCTGGAAGAGATGATGTCCTACGAGGCCAGGCTCTCGGGCAAGCCATCCCTGGACGGTCATCTCTTGTGGCAGCTCTGCCTGTCCAACATCACCGAGGAAGAACAGATGATCGGCGAGGCCATCATCGGAAACCTCGACTCCCAGGGCTACCTGATGAGCACTGCCGAGGACATCGCCTCCGAGACGCTTTCTCCCCTGCTTCTGGTCGAGTCCATGCTGCATCGTCTGCAGCGCTTCGATCCGGTGGGCGTGGCCGCACGCTCGCCCCGGGAATGCCTGCTCATCCAGCTGGAAATGCTCGGCCAGGACGATCCCATCCTGATCTCTCTGGTGAGCGAGCATCTTGAGGATATCGAAAAGCGCCGTTACAAGCCGCTCCTGCGCAAGTTCAAGATCCAGATGGAGGATCTGAAGGCTTACCTCGACATCATCCAGTCCCTGGACCCCATGCCGGGCGCCAGCTACGGCAGCGAGAGCACCATCTATGTCAGCCCGGATGTCTTCGTGTACGAATACGAGGGGGATTTTGTCATCGTCATGAACGACGACGGCCTGCCCAAGCTGCAGCTGAGCCCCTACTACATGGATGACATGCACCTGGCCGTCAAAGGTCCGGACCGTGAATACCTGCACGACAAGATGCGTTCTGCCATGTGGCTCATGAAGAGCTTGCACCAAAGGCAAAGAACATTATATAAAGTGGTTGAAAGCATTGTGAGGTTCCAGAGGGCCTTTTTCGAGCACGGCGTGACCAAGCTCAAACCGCTCATCCTCAAAGATGTGGCAGACGACATTGAAATGCACGAATCCACGGTCAGCCGGATCACCACGAACAAATACGTGGCCACCCCGCACGGCATCATGGAACTGAAATTTTTCTTCAACTCCGCGCTGGAAATGGATGACGGCACCCAGGTCGGCTCCGAGTCGGTCAAGGCCATCATCAAGAAAATGGTCAGCGAGGAGGACCCAAAGCACCCCTTCAGCGATGAAAAGATCGCTGCGGTGCTGAAGGAAACGCTGGATGTGAACATCGCCAGGCGAACCGTGGCCAAGTATCGCGCGGTACTGGGGATAGATTCCTCTTCCAAGCGAAAACAGGTTTTTTGACACCCCGCCCTTGGCCCGCCCCTTCCGGACGGCCTTAAGGGCTGACCCTCAACAATCGAGGAGGCTTCCATGAGGATTACCTTCAATTTCAAAAACTTCGATCCTTCCGACCATCTGCGCAAATACGCCAAGGACCGTTTTGGCAAGCTCGCCAAGTTCATGGCCAGCACCCCTGACGCTGAACTGCAGGTCAATCTCGAAGTGGAGAAATTCCGACATATCGCCGATATAGTGCTGACGGGAAAGAACGTGCATATCTCCGCCCGCGAAGACAGCGAGGACATGTACTCAACCGTCGATCTGGTCTGGGACAAGCTTGAAGCCCAGATGCGGAAAATCCGCGACAAGGACAAGAGCCGTCGCAAAGGGGGCAACGAAGGTTCCCGTATGGACGCCGGGAATTTCGAAGACGACACGGACGCAGGGCGCAAACCCGTCATCCAAAAGACCGATGATTTTTCGCCCAAACCCATGATCGTTGAAGAAGCTGCGCTGCAGCTCGAAAACACGGACAACGAATTCCTCGTGTTCCTCAACGCCGAAAGCGAAAGGATCAATGTCATTTACCGACGCAAAACCGGCGACTTCGGTTTGATCGACCCCGGGGTATAGGGAATGAAGCTTGCTGAATACCTGGACAAGGATTTGATCATCTCCGACCTCTCGGCCAGGACCAAAACCGAGGTCCTGGCCGAACTCGTTTCGCCGCTGTCGGCCAAATACCCGGATCTTGACCCCAAGCGGGTGGCCCAGGTCCTGATGGACCGTGAGATGCTCGGGACCACCGGCATCGGAGACGGCATCGCCATCCCGCATGGCAAGCTGGACAGTATCGATCAGGTCCTGGTCATCGTCGGCCGCAGCCACGAAGGCGTGGATTTTGCCAGTCTGGACCACAAGCCGGCCAGCATCTTTTTCACGGTGCTGGCCCCGTCAAGCGTGGTCGGGCTGCATTTGAAACTCCTGGCGACGGTTTCCCGCCTGCTCAAAGACGGATCGTTCCGCCAGGCCTTTGCCAATTCCCCCGGTCAGGAAGGGCTGTGGCAGCTGCTGCAGACCGTCTAGCCCGAGCGCACCCGGAGAATTCCCATGCATCCTCAATCCGAACAGAAAAACGTGGTCATTGTCTCCGGCATGTCCGGTTCAGGCAAGAGCACGGCGCTCAAGGTCTTCGAGGACATGGGTTTTTTCTGTGTGGACGGACTCCCGGCGCGCATGGCTCCGGCGCTCATCGAGCTGTTCTTCAACTCCTCCGCCAAGGACTACCCCGGGCTGGCCATGGGCATGGACCTGCGCCAACCCGACTTCGTGGGGCAATGGAAGGAAGTGCTTTTTGATATCCAGAAGTTTTCCGTGCGCCCGACCATCCTCTTCACGGATTCCTCCAACCAGATCCTGCTGCGCAGATACGCCACCACCCGCCGCCCGCATCCCCTGGCCTCGGGCAACCTGGGTCTGGAGGGGGCGCTGGAGCGGGAGCGGGAAATGCTTGAACCCATCCGCACCCAGGCGGATCTGGTCATCGACACGTCGCATTATTCGGTGCACGATCTGCGTCGAGTCATTCAGGACAAGTGGGAGAGCCTGTCTTCACGCAGCCAGGGCATGCGCGTGCATCTCATCTCTTTCGGCTTCAAGTACGGGGCCCCGGCCGAGGCGGACATGGTCACGGACCTGCGCTTCCTGCCCAACCCCTATTTCGACGAGGCCCTGCGCCCCATGTCCGGAAAAGACGAAGCCATCGCCAGCTATGTTCTGGGCAGCAGTCCCGGGCGCGAATATCTGACCCGGCTTTTGGAATTTCTTGATTTCACCCTGCCGCTTTATGCAACGGAAGGACGTTACCGCCTGACCATGGCCTTCGGATGCACTGGCGGCCGCCACAGGTCCGTGGCCGTGACCGAGGCCGTTCTGGCGCATCTGCGCGAAAAGGGCTTCAACGTGTCTGTTGAACATCGGCATTTCAGTCTTGGATAATCTGGAGGAGTAATGGTTGGAGTGATCGTGGTGACCCATGGCCAGTTTGGCAAATATCTGCTTGAGGCGGCCCAGACGATTCTGGGACCGCAGGAACAGTGCGCCCACATAGCCGTGGAAGGAACCGTTGAAATGAGCGCCCTGCTCACGGACCTCAAATACACCGTCAAGCAGATGGAAACGGGTGACGGCGTAATCATCCTGACCGACATGTTCGGCGGCACCCCGTCCAACATCAGCCTGTCCCTCTTGCAGCCGGGCAAGGTCGATGTCCTGACCGGAGCGAACCTGCCCATGCTGCTCCGGATTCTGGGCATGCGCACCCAGGACCTGTCCCAACTGGCCACGGAGGCCAAAAACGCGGCCATTCAGGGCATCGTTGTCGCCGGTGAAGTCTTGACCCGCAAAATCACCGAGGTCTGACCGTGCTCTGGTTCCGCATCGACAACCGTCTTGTCCACGGCCAGATCATCGAGGCCTGGCTTCCGCACATCAGGGCCAAGACCCTCCTGGTCGCCAACGACGACCTCGCGTCCGACGAACTGCGACAGGAAATCATGAGTCTGGCCGTGCCCAGCGGCATCTCCTTCATGTGCTGTCCGGTGGCGGAAGTCGCCCCGACGCTGCGCAACGTGCGCAAGAGCGATCCGGACCAGCATGTCCTGATCCTCTTCTCCGATTGCGCCGACGCCAAGGCCGCGCACATGACCGGGTTGACCTTTTCTCTGGTCAACATCGGCAATCTGCATTACGGGCCAGGAAAAGAGCAGGTCTGCGAGCACATTGCCCTTGGAGCGGAAGATCGCACCTGTTTGAAATATTTCAAGGAACACGGCGTGGAGATCGACTTCCGCTGCGTACCTTCAGCAAAGACCAAAATTACCCTGTGATGAAAACTTCTCAACTCAAATCGGCATGATAAGCACTCACGACCTCATCCTGCTGGCCGGAGGAAGTTTTTTTTTGCCCTCCTGGCCCTGACCCGGGTCGCCATTGACATCGGCTTCGTTCATCGTCCGCTTTTCGCCGCCCTGCTCTGGGCAGGACTGACCTTCAGACTTGAGCCGGCCTTGAGTGCGGGCATTTTTTTCGAACTGCTCTGGCTCGACCTGTTCCCGGCCGGAACCTACATTCCGCCTCAGGCGCTGCTTTCCCTGATCGCCACCCTGACCATTCTGGCCTGCCTGCCGGATGCCGACATGCGCTCCACCGTGCTTGTCGTCATCGCGACCCTGCCCCTGGCCTACCTTGGCGCATGGATCGACCAGCTTTACCGCAAACGGCAAAATTCCAGTTACAACCAACTTCTGACCTGGAACCGCAAGGGCAACATAAACGTCTTCGCGCCACACCGCCTCACCGCCAGGGCCCTGATCGAGATCTTTCTGCTCAATTTTTCTGTTTTCGCGCTCTGCCTGGCACCGCTGCTGGTCGGCCTGAAAGCGATTCAACCCTGGATTTCAGGAGGCCCGCAACCGACCTGGACCATGCTCTGGATCGCAGCCTGCGCAGGAGCCGTTCTCGCTCTGCGCGTACGCAAGGCCTACGCTCTGGCCGCCGTCAGCGTGGTCCTCGGCGTCATCCTCGGCCTGTGACCTCCAATGTTCTCTCTTGGCAGTCGCGAATAATTGTGATATTTAGCACAATGTCTTTGTTCGCCAATAAACCCTTGTAGGAGGAATACCATGTCCGTTTATGTTTTTGGTCACAAGAATCCCGATTCCGATACCGTTTGCAGCGCCATCGCGCTGGCCGACCTGAAGAGCAAGCTCGGTGTAGCCTGCACCCCGACCGCTCAGGGCGAACTGGCCCCCGAGACCAAGTTCATCCTCGACAAGTTCGGCGTAGCCGCTCCTGCCGTGAAGACCGAATATGCCGGTGAAAAAGTTTTTCTGGTCGATACCTCCGACCTGGCTCAGCTGCCCGACGACATCAAGCAGGCTGAAGTTCTGGGCATCGTCGATCACCACAAGCTGGGCGATCTGACCACTTCCACCCCCCTGGAATGCTGGATCTGGCCCGTTGGCTGTACCGCCACCGTCCTGACCGCCATGTACAAGTTCCACGGCATTGAAGTTCCCAAGAACATCGCTGGCATCATGCTCTGCGCCATTCTGAGCGACACCGTCATCTTCAAGTCCCCGACCTGCACCCCGGCCGACAAGGAAGCCGCTGCCGAACTGGGCAAGATCGCCGGCATCGCCGACCTGGCCGCCCTGGGCATGGAAATGTTCAAGGTCAAGTCCGCTGTTGAAGGCACCCCGGCCCGCGAGCTGGTTCTGCGCGACTACAAGGACTTCAACATGAACGGCACCAAGGTTGGCATCGGCCAGCTGGAAGTTGTCGACCTGTCCATCCTCGACGCCGTCAAGGGCGACCTGGCCGCCGACATCGCCGCGCTGAAGGCCGAGAAGGGCAACCACTCCGTGTTCCTGCTGCTGACCGACATCATGAAGGAAGGCTCCGAGATCCTCATCGCCTCCGACGACGCCGGCGTTGTCGAGAAGGCTTTCGGCGTCAAGCCCGTGGACGGAAAGGCATGGCTGCCCAAGGTCATGTCCCGCAAAAAGGACGTTGTGCCCAAGTTCGAAAAGGCTTTCGCCTAAGTCTTGGCTCGTTGAATGCAAAAAAGCCCGCCCAGGTTCGCCTGGGCGGGCTTTTTGATTTCCATCAGGTTCCTTCCTTTGACCAGGGGCACCTGCTTCACCAGAAATATTCTCACCCTAAAATACTGTGAAAGTCACTGCGGTGTGTAGCGGTTGGCCCGGACAGGTGCCGTCGACTGTCTGACTGAGCGTGGCATCGTTTGTTGAATCATCGCCTGCCGCCTGAAATTCCGGGGCATGTTCGACAGGGGCGATGATTCAACTCTACGAGACCTGCGAAGGAGTTTCGGCGCCCCCTGTCCGGGCCAACCGCCACACACCGTCCACGCGCTATTGCACCTTCTCCCCACCCACATCCGCCCGCAGGGCATCAACCTTGCCGCGCAGATACGCCGCCACCAGATCGCCCATGTCATCGCTTCCCGAATGTTCCCGCGCGTATCGGCGCAGGTCTTCCTCGGTCTGCTTCTCCATGCGTTCGGACTCCATGAACATCAGAAAGACCAGCCCCAGGGCGGCGTTGTTTTCCACGCTGCCTTCGCACAAGTGTTGCAATTGCTCGTCAGGGACCGTCTCAAAAAGGCGCTCTGCAAACTCGCCGATCCATTTGGAGTACAGTTCGGGCATGAGGTCAGGGATGAGTTCGGCCAGACGGCGGGCGGCGTCTTCCGGGACATTGGGCATGGTCACCATGAAATACTCGGCCAGGGCCTCCTGACGGCGTTCGGCGCTGCCGGAGAATTTATCGAGGATGACCAGGAAGATATGGGCCCGCATCTGGGCCTGGGACAAAGACATGTGTTCTCCTATAATCCGAAAGGAGCCAGACAGCGGGGGTTCTGCGCCACGGCGGCCATGACGATGCGGGCGCAGGCTTCGGCGTCGGACCCGGCATGGTGGTGATTGAGATCAAGGCCAAGATAGCGGCACACGTCCGGCAACTTGGTCGGACGCAGGTTCCACTGGTTGCGGGCCAGATCCACAGTGCAAACGAAAGGCATGGACGGAGCAGGCAGGCCAGCCATGGTGCAACACGCGCCAAGCACCGAGCGGTCGAACTTGGCGTTGTGCGCGGCCAGAAAATCCGCATCCTCCAGAAACTGGGCATGTTCGATCCAGAATTCCCGGAAGGGCGGAGCGTCCTTGACGTCGGACCAGTGGATGCCGTGCACGTTCACGCAAAAAGGCGAGAAGCGCGAACGCGGCGGGCGGATCAGGCCATAGAGCCTGTCCACGATCTCGCCGTCGCGAACCTTGGTCAGGCCCACGGCGCAGGCGCTGTCGCGGTGCGAGTCCGCGGTTTCGAAGTCGATGGCCACGTAGGCGGGAGAAGAGGTCATCTCAGCAGATGCGCGGCAACTGTTCGCCTTCGAGCATATCCATGAGCCGGGTTCCGCCGAGGGGCGTTTCCAGCACGACCTTGCCGGGGTGTTCATCACGGACATTGCCGATCTGCACCGCGTCCACGCCAAGCGGGTCGGAGCGCATGATGGCCAGGGCCGCCTCGGCGTGCTCCTGGGGCAGGATGCAGATGAACTTGCCCTCATTGGCCAGATACAGAGGATCAAGGCCCAAAAAGGAACACCCGCCGCTGACTTCGGGACGGACCGGAATCTTCGACTCGAAAATCCGGCACTCGACTCCCGACTGCCCGGCGATTTCGTTGAGGGTCGTGGCCAGACCGCCCCGGGTCGGATCGCGCAGTACATGCACTTCGGGGATGGCCTCAAGCAGACGCACGATGATGTGATTGAGCGAGGCGCAGTCCGAAAGCACGGGAGCCTCGAAGGTCAAACCCTCGCGTTTGGACAGGATGGCCAGGCCATGATCACCCATGAAGCCGCTGATCAGGATCGCATCCCCGGGCGCGGCTCTGTGCCCGCTCGGGGCCTCGGTCACGAAGATCTCGCCGATGCCCGTGGTGTTGATGAAAATCTTGTCCACCGTGCCCTTGGGCACGACCTTGGTGTCGCCCGAGACCACGAGAATTCCAGCCTCGCGGGCTGCATTCCCCATGGACTCGACGATGCGCTCCAGATCGGCCATGGGCAGCCCCTCTTCGATGATGAATCCGCAGGTCATGTATTTCGGCCGCGCGCCGAGCATGGCCACGTCATTGACAGTTCCGTGCACGGCCAGGGACCCGATGTCGCCACCGGGAAAAAAGATGGGGTCCACGGTAAAGGTGTCGGTGCTCATGGAGATGGGGCTGCTGACATGCAGAAAGGCCGCATCATCGAGGCGGTCAAGAATCTCGTTTCCCAGATATTTGAGAAAAAGCTCACCGATGAGCCGGTGTGAAGCCTTGCCGCCGCTGCCGTAATCAAGAAGAACCCTTTCCACTCGCTTCCCCCTTGCGTGACATCTTTGTAACCAGCTGATCCGAATACGAAAACAACTAACGAACCCAAAATATGGGGCACGCGGCCCCGAAGCAAAAGACCGAGTCATTCCCGCGATGGCGGGGCACTCATCGTCCTCTGGAGTTTCGACATGTGCGGCACACGGCCCTTTGTCGACATGGCCCTCGCGACCCCGCCGGAACTCCTTCGCTGGCCTCGTAGTGTTGAATCGTTGCGTGCCAGGCGACAAATCAGGACAGCCCGCCGGGCAACGATTCAACAAACGATGCCCGGCTCAGTCAAACAGCCGACGAGGCCGAGGACCATGCCAAAAAAGACCTTGAGGTACCGGCGGATGATTTTTTACGCTTCTCGCCAAGCCATCCCCTCGAAAAAGGGGATAAATGCCTTTAAATCCCCAGAGAGCGTCGAAAATTGATTCTGGCAAGGCACGAGCCGATTTTGAAGGGCGATTGTGTAGCCGACTACATGAGCCCTTCAAACCCGACGAACAGCGCAGTCCAGAATCAATTTAATCCCCGGAGAGCGTCGAAAATTGATTCTGGCAAGGCACGAGCCGATTTTGAAGGGCGATGTGTAGCCGACTACATGAGCCCTTCAAAATCGGTGAGCAACGCAGTCCAGAATCAATTTTCGGCGCTCTCTCAAATTCTGTATTTGAAATATGCCGCACACGACCCTTCGGTGGAAACCATGCATGGCCCCACCGGCGAGGCGGGAGTGCAGGCCGTGCCGAAAAGAGGACACTTGTCCGGCGACATCTTGCCCTTGAGTACGTCACCGCAACGGCAGCCCTTGATCTCGGGCACGTCGTGCAGCTGCATGTCGAAAACACGCATGGCGTCGTAATCCGCGAATTCGTCACGAATCTCGAGGCCGCTGCCGGGAATGAGGCCGATGCCTCGCCACAGGGCGTCGCAGGACGAAAAAATCTCGTTCATGACGGACATGGCCTTGGGGTTGCCCTCGTCGGAGACCACCCGCGTGTAGGCGTTGACGACGTCAATCTTGCCTTCGTTGCGCATGGTCACGAACATGTACAGGGCCTGCAGGATGTCGACGGGCTCGAACCCGGCCACCACTGCGGGAAGGCCGTGCTTTGCGGCCAGGAAGCGATAGGGCTCGACGCCGATGATGGCCGAGACGTGCCCCGGCAGCAAAAAAGCCTGCACCTGAAGCTCCGGGTCCCCGACCAGGGCGTCCAGGGCCGGGGGAACGAGCTTGTGAAAACAGAGTACGGAAAAATTGGAGATACCCTGCTCGCGGGCCACCTTGACCGTGGCGGCGATGGCCGGAGCCGTGGTCTCGAAACCAACGCCCAGGAAAACGACCTTGTCATGCGGGTTGTCCTGGGCGATCTTCAGGGCGTCGAAGGGGGAATAGACGATCTTGACGCGGGCCCCTTCGGCCTGGGCGCTCTTCAAAGTTTTCTTTTCCGGCCCGGGCACGCGCATCAGATCGCCAAAAGTGGCGATGATGGCGTTCTTGCCTGCCAGTTCGAGAAAGGCCGCCACTTCGCTGTCATGGGTCACGCAGACCGGACAGCCGGGACCGGAGAGGTGCACGACCTTGTCGGAGAGCAGGGAACGCACCCCGCTGCGAAAAATGGAAACCGTATGCGTTCCGCACACCTCCATGAACCTGAGTTCCCCGTCCAGTTCGGCGTGGATTCGAGCCAGCAGGGTCTTGCACAGCTGGGGATCCTTGAAATTGTCAAACAAGTTCAATGTTCAGCCCTTCCTCGAAAAGTTTCAGGGTGGCGATGGCTTCCTCCCGGTCCAGACGGGTCAGGGCGAAGCCGGCATGGACGATGACGTAGTCGCCCACTTCCGGAAATTCGGAAATTACATCCAGACGAACATTATGCCGCGTCCCGCCAACCTGCACTTCGGCATTTTGTCCCTCGATCTTGAGCACTTCCATTGGAATCGCTAGGCACATGGCACACATCTCCCGCTTTGCTTTTTGTCAACGCTGTTGCTAAATCCCTGGATGTTTTGTGTCAATGAACTCTTCCCGCGCCGACACGTCCCAAAGGCCTTAAAATGAACCAACTTGATATCCCCTTGACCCTCATCCCGACCGCATCGCAGGGACGCATCCCGAGTGACGAAGACTGCCGGGAATGGTGGAATACTTACGCCATGCTGGAGCACATAAAAGTCCACAGCAGTCTGGTGGCGGACGTGGCCACGACCCTGGCCCAGCTCGCGGCAAGAAAGGGACTTGGCAATCCGGAAGGACTCGGCCAAGACGACTTCGTGCAATCGGTGCGCGCGGCGGGTCTCCTGCACGATCTGGGCAAGACCTACACCATTGAACACAGCGGCAATCACAGCCAGATCGGCGCGTCCTGGGTCATGGACCTGATCCGCAACCCGCGCATCGCCCAGGGAGTCATGCACCATGTCTACTGGCCGGGCACTCTCGACCTTGAAAGACATTTTCTGCCCCTGGCCATCATTTACGCGGACAAGCGGGTCAAACATGACACCATCGTCGGCATGGATGAACGCTTCGCAGACCTCTTCGACCGCTACGGGCACACCGATCGCAGCCGGGAATGGATCACCCGCGCCTTCAGTCAGGGGCGCGAGCTCGAACAATTATTCAGCACCTTTCTGGGAGAAAATATACATGAATATCCTTTTGATAGCCGGAGGCTGGTCCGGTGAACGCGAAGTCGCATTGAGCGGTGCCAGGCAGATCGAAAAAGGCCTGCTGGCGCTGGGACACAACGTCACCCTTTTCGATCCCGCCCGCGACCTGCGCGCCCTTTACGCGGCGACGGAAGGCCAGGAATTCGCATTCATCAACCTGCACGGCTCTCCCGGCGAAGACGGCCTGGTCCAGTGCCTGCTGGAGCGCATCGGCATGCCCTACCAGGGGTCGGACTCCCGCGCCTCGCTCCTGGCCCTGAACAAGGCCGTGTCCAAGCAGCTCTTCGAGGCCGCCGGACTGTCCACCCCTGCCTGGGAGTTCGTACCCGCGAGCCATGTGATCGAGTGGCGCCCCCTTTTGCCTTTTCCGCTGGTGGTCAAGCCGAACACCGGCGGCTCAAGCCTTGGCGTCGGAATCGTCGAGTCCGAGGAAGAGCTCGAAGCCTATCTGGCCCAGCCTGAAATCGCCGGGCAGGACCTTTTGGCCGAGGCGCTGATCCGCGGCCAGGAACTGACCTGCGGGGTGCTTGAAGGCTACGCTCTGCCGCCCATCCTCATCCGCCCCAGGAGCGGAGAATTCTTCGACTACGAGAGCAAGTACGTGGCCGGCGCCACGGAAGAGGTCTGCCCAGCTCCGATCCCCGTGGAATTGACCGACAGGTTGCAGTCCATGGCCCGCGCCGCCCACGACGCCCTCGGGCTTGCCGATTACAGCCGCTCGGATTTCATGGTCGGGGCGGACGGCACGCCGTACCTGCTGGAAGTCAACACTCTGCCCGGCATGACCGCCACCAGCCTCCTGCCCCAGGAAGCCATGGCTGTGGGCCTGTCGTTCGAGAAACTTCTGACCCGGCTCATTGAGCTTGGGCTGCGCAAAAAACCGTGATGCCACGCATTGCCACGGGGGTCTGCCTGCTCTTTGGGACGCTCTACAGCCTGCTCTGGTGCCTGGCCGGGCCGCTCAGCTTTTTGTCGCCCAGAATGCGTCAGGGGTGGAGGCAGCGGCTCGGGATGGGCAAACCCGCTCCCTGCGAAATCTGGATTCAGGGGGCCTCGGCCGGGGAATGCGCCCTGGTGGCCGGCCTGCTTGAACACCTGCAGGACGTCCCGGTCCTGGCCACGACCTGCACCAGCCAGGGGCTTGAAGTCCTGGACAAGATGGGCTCGCCGAACCTGCAAACCCGCATGCTGCCCCTCGACCTGCCGCTGCTCATGGGCCGAATGCTGGACAGGGCAAGGCCGAGGGTGGTGGTGCTGCTGGAAACGGAAATCTGGCCGGGTCTGCTCATGGCCTGCGCGGCCAAGGCCGTACCCGTGGTGGTGGTCAACGCGCGCATGACGGCAAAATCCCTGGCCGGCTACCTGTTCCTTGCCCCCCTGCTGCGCCGCTGGGCGCCACAGCGCATCGGGGCCATGGCCCCGACCGACGCACAGCGCTTCGGGCTGATTTTTGGAGCACAAAGGACCACGGTCACCGGCAACATCAAGTTCGACCGCTCCATGAGCACACCGCTCCTGGAGCGCAAAGACAATCCCCTGGCCGGGCTCATCCCCCGGGAACACAATTTCGTCATGCTCGGCTCCGTGCGCGAACAGGAAGAAGCGCTGGTACTGGAGCTGATCCGTCAGCTGCGCGATGGCGATCTGCGGTGCGTCATCGGCCTTTTTCCGCGACACATGCACCGCATACCGGCCTGGCAGGGTCTGCTGGCCCGCCAGGGCATTCCCTTCGTGCTCCGCAGCGCACTGGACGGCCCGGCAACGCCCGGCAGCGTCGTGCTCTGGGACAAGTTCGGCGAAATGAACCCGGCCTATGCCCTGGCGCGGCGCGCCTTCGTTGGCGGCAGCCTGGCGCGGCTTGGGGGGCAGAACTTTCTCGAACCCCTGGCCCAGGGCGTGTTGCCGTGCGTCGGTCTGCACACCCGCAATTTCGACTGGGTGGGCGAAGAAATATTCGACAGCCTAGTTTTCAAATGCGCGTCCATCCCCGAAATCGTCCGCTTCCTTCTCTCTCCCGCGCCGCCGCGCAGCGAGGTGCGGGAGGCGGCCCAGACCTACGTGCGTACCAGACAGGGCGCCACGGCCGCGTCGATCGAACTCATCCGCCCCTATCTCCACCGGAGTCCCCATGCCTGAGGTTATCGCAATCATCCCGGCCAGGTACGAAAGCTCCCGATTTCCGGGCAAGCCCCTGGCCATCATCCACGGCAAACCCATGTTCTGGCACGTCATGCAGCGCGCGAGCCAGTGCCCGCAGATAGACACCGTGGCGCTGGCCACGGACGACGAGCGCATTCTTACCGCCGCCCGAAAACTGGGGATGACCGCGCTCATGACCAGCCCGGACCACGCCAGCGGCACGGACCGGGTACTTGAGGCAGCGCGCCTCCTGGACGCGGCCCCGAACAGCGTCATCGTCAATGTCCAGGGCGACGAACCTGCACTTAACCCCGAAATGCTGACCGAACTGATCAAACCCTTCGATGACCCGCTCGTGCTGGTCACCACCCTTGGGCACATCATAAGCGCCAAGGAGGCCGCATCCGCCGACCGGGTCAAGATAGTGCGCGCGGCAGACGGCCGGGCACTCTATTTCTCCCGCGCACAGGTCCCCTTTGGACGCGACAACCAGCCGGAATATATAGGACATATCGGCATTTACGGACTGCGCATGCACATCCTTGAAAAATTCAGCGCTTTGGGCGAGAGTCATTTGGAGAAACTGGAGAAACTGGAACAGCTGCGCCTGCTCGAAGCCGGCATCCCCATCCACGTGTCCCTGACGCGGCACAAGAGCCACGGCGTGGACCGCCCAGAAGATCTGCCAACAGTCACAGAACTCATGCGAGGAGAAAATCATACATGAAAGCAATTCTGGCCCTTGAGGACGGCACCTGGTTTGCGGGTCAGTCCTTCACCGGCCCCGGCGAAGCCGGCGGCGAAGTCATCTTCAACACCGGCATGTCCGGCTATCAGGAAATCCTGACCGATCCGTCCTATTACGGGCAGATGGTCTGCATGACCTACCCGCTCATAGGCAACTACGGCGTCAACCTCGAAGACGTGGAATCCTCGCGCATCCATTGTCCGGCGCTCATCGTCAAGGAGTGCTGCAAGGAGCCTTCGAACTGGCGTTCCAAGGAGAGCCTTCCGGACTATCTGAAACGCCACGGCATCATGGGCCTCGAAGGGATCGACACCCGCGCGCTGACCCGCCATCTGCGCATCCATGGCGCCATGCGCGGCATCATCTCCACTGAAGATCTGACACCGGAGGAACTTGCCGCCAAGGCGGCGGCCCTGCCCTCCATGGAAGGTGCCAATCTGGTCGATTTCGTGGCTCCAAAAGAACCCTATTATTGGGATGGGACAGGACCTGTGCCCGCAAAAATGGACGGGGACCTGCCCCTGTGGCCCGAGAATTCCGAAGGCAGCCTGCGGGTGATCGTTTATGATTACGGCATCAAGTGGAACATCCTACGCCTGCTGGCAGGGCAGAACCTGACCATCCTGGCCGTGCCGCCGACCTTTCCAACAGAACTCGTCAAGAAATTGGCACCGAACGGCGTCTTCCTTTCCAACGGCCCCGGCGATCCGGCCACGCTGACCGAGGCCATCGCCATCATAAAAGAGCTCTGCGAACTCTATCCCGTGGGCGGCATCTGCCTTGGGCACCAGCTCCTCGGAATCGCCCTTGGCGGAACCAGCTTCAAGCTCAAATTCGGCCATCACGGGATCAATCATCCGGTGCGTGACGATATTACCCGAAAGATCGAAATTTCTTCACAAAACCACGGTTTTTGCGTAGACATTTCCAACTTGGACTTCCTGGAGCAGACCCACCTCAATCTGAACGATCAGACCCTGGAAGGTTTCAGGCACAAGACCAGGCCCATCTTCAGCGTGCAGCATCACCCTGAAGCCGGCCCCGGACCGCACGACAGCCAGTACTTTTTCGCTCGCTTCAGGCGCATGGTCGAAACCGGTCAGGTTCAATAAACATCTAATTCGCGCACGCCGCGCAAGGAGCGCCCATGTCAGCAGAGATTCTCAAGGCAAAGAAACAGCTTGGAGAAGTCAACATGCTGCTCAAACAGGGCAAGCTCCTTGCCGCCGTGGCCAATCTGCACGAAGCGGTCGGATTCATCCTCAAGGCCGAACTCATGAAGCACGAGATGCAGTCCTTCACCGAGTCCCTGGACAAGGCCGCCTACCACCTCGCCAACGACCGCGAACTCAAGAAAATCTACCCTCTCCAGATCAGCTACAAGCCCGGCGAAGAACGGGAACTTCTTTCCAGCCTCTACGCGCTCTTGACCTTTCTGCAGGAAAATCTTGCCGACGAAGCCAACTCGCACCTGGCCGCACTGGAAGAATACCGGCGCAAGCAACTGGAACTGGCAAAAAAGCTGCTGCAGACCGACGAAACCGCCAAGGCCCAGCAGGTCTGCGGACGCCTCATCGAAGCGGCCAAAACCGACACGGAACTCAAAATCACCGTGGCCGACATTTTTCTGGAGTTCGGCAAGTACGACGAAGCTCTGGAATACCTGAAGGCCGCCTACGCGGACAACCCGGACTCGGCCCACATCTTCAACAAGCTGGGCATGGCCCTGCGCAAATCCGGCCGACTCGAAGAAGCCGAGAAATTCTACATCCAGGCCCTTGAGCGCCAGTCTCATGACGAGGTCATCTACTTCAACCTCGGCCGGGTCTACCTGGACATGAAACGCTGGAAAAACGCCATCGCCGCCGCCGACCGCGCCCTGGCCGTCAATGCCGAGTTTGTCGAAGCCAAGAAGATGAAAATGTTCGCGGCCAGGCAGATGGAGGGATGAGGGGAAGGAATGAAGACCACGCTTCCGTCCCATTCATATCAGGATAAATACCTGAACCAAATGCGAATGCTGGCGCTCAAGGTCACCAAGGGTCTCGATTGCACCATTTTCCTGTTTGGCTCGCGGGCACGGAAGACTGAGCGGCGCAGTTCCGACATCGACATTGGTTTCAGCGGACTGGATGAGAAAACCTTTCTCAAAACCCGTGACCGCCTTCTGACCGAGCTGGAAGAAAGCATCATTCCCCACCGGGTGGATCTCGTGAACATGGACACCGCACCCCCAGAATTCAAGAACATCGCCATGCAAGAGGTTGTCGTATGGAAACAAAGCTCGCGCGCAAATTGAACAACCTGGATGACGCGCTCTCAAATTTCAGCGATGCACTGACCCTCGAGCCAACATTATTTCAAGAACTTGTTGCAGACAATATCAAGTCAGGCCAAATACAAAAATTTGAGTTTACAATAGAGCTACTGTGGAAAACAATCCAGGCATTTCTGTACGAGGTGGACGGCGTTGATGTCGTGACTCCCAAATCTGTCGCAAAAGAATTCGTGGAAGCTGGCTACTGTGATTATCCGATGTACGAACTTTTCATCCAGGCTATCAATGACAGAAATCAGCTCAGCCATATCTACCTTCAGGAGATGGCAGAATCCATCTGGAGCAGACTTCCTGAATACGAAAAGCTTGCAAAACATTTTGCTTCAATCATGCGTGAGAAGTGGCTTGGGAAAGAGTAAAATCATGCACGCCATGCTAACTGAAGACCAGTTCAACACCCTCGTGGTCCCCCGCGAATATCTGTGGTGGGATGTCGCGGACAAACGCATGCTGTCCCTTGAAAGCGTGGTCGAGGGCATCCTGACCAAGGGCGATCTTGATGACGTCAGGCAATTGCTTGAGGAAATTGGCACCCCAAAGGTCCGCGAAATCTTTGAACAACAGATCCGAAAAGAACGCTGCAATTACCGCCCGCCGACCATCAACTACTTTTCACTCTATTTTGCCCATCATGCATGAAGAGATTCTGAGCCAAGCCCAACTGACCCTGGCCGAAACGATTTTACCCAGTTTCCCGAAATTCTATCTCTGCGGTGGAACCGCCCTAGCCCTACAGATCGGGCACCGGAAATCCATCGATTTCGACCTGGCCACGCCCGAAGAAATCCGGCCGGAATCGATCCTTCGCACTCTCCAAGCCAAAGGGCACTTCCCGGAGCATACGCTGACCGCCACAGCCGATGAACTGACCATCATCGTCCAAGGCGTCAAACTGACCTTCTTCTCCTTTCCATTCCCCATCCGCCCCACCGTGTCGTGGCCGCGCGCAGGAATCCGACTGCCGGAAATACCGGTCATCGGATCCATGAAAGCCTATGCGCTGGGCAGAAGAAGCAAGTGGAAGGATTACGTGGACCTCTATTTCCTGCTCCGTGACCACGTCACCCTGCCGGACCTCATCCACCGCACCAAGACGCTTTTCCGGGGGGCCTTCAACGCCAAGCTTTTCCTGGAGCAACTTTGCTATTTCGACGATGTGGATATGACTGAACAGGTTGATTTCATGAATGAAGCCGTCCCGGATGAAACAATCAGAGAGTGGCTGACCCTGAAGGCCCTGGCCGTATAAAAACTTCTTCCCAAATCAGCCGCAAGCCACCCGAGCGGCCACCCCGGACACATTCAACCGCGCCTTGGCACGCCAAGTGCAAATTGTTTTTTAGGCAGCCCACTAGGTGACTATTGAAAAATTCACAGGTCGTTCAAAAATGGTGAGATGCAAGGAAGCGAAAAAATCCAGGACGCGCGGTGTATTAGGTATACATAAGCGGTCTGGATTTTATCGCTGACGCAGCAGATTGCCTTTTTGGGGCGGCCTGCCAGGGCTGAAAGGATTTTGACACCTCTTGCCAGGATGGCGGGAAACATATGCACTTACGAAAACGAGTCCTTGTCACGGGCGGTTCCGGCTTTCTGGGATCACACCTCTGCGAACGTCTGCTGCTGGAAGGCTGCGAAGTCATCTGCGTGGACAACTTCTTCACCAGCTCGCGTCAGAACATCGAGCACCTGCTGCCCAATCCCAGATTCGAGCTCATCCGCCACGACGTGACCTTTCCGCTCTACCTGGAAGTCGACGAGATCTACAACCTGGCCTGTCCGGCCTCGCCCATCCACTACCAGCACGACCCGGTGCAGACCATCAAGACCTGCGTGCATGGGGCCATCAACATGCTGGGCCTGGCCAAACGCCTGCGCATCCCGATCTTCCAGGCGTCCACTTCGGAGGTTTACGGAGACCCGGAAATACACCCTCAGCCAGAGTCGTACTGGGGCCACGTGAATCCGATCGGATACCGGTCGTGCTATGATGAAGGAAAACGCTGCGCGGAATCTCTCTTCTTCGCATACCACCGCCAGCACGGACTGCCCATCAAGGTGGGAAGACTGTTCAACACATACGGCCCGCGAATGCATCCCAACGACGGACGAGTCGTCTCAAATTTCATCATGCAGGCCCTGCAAGGCAAACCCATCACCATTTACGGTGATGGCTCGCAGACGCGATCGTTCTGCTACGTGGACGATCTGGTGGAACTGATGCTGCGGTTCATGCGCAATGATCATGAGTTCTGCGGCCCGTTGAACATGGGGAATCCTGGGGAATTCACGATTCTGGAACTGGCACAGCAGATTGTTGAAATGACGGGAAGTTCATCAGAGATTTCCCTTGAACCGCTGCCCACTGACGATCCGAAGCAAAGAAAGCCCGACATAACGCTGGCCAAGGATCGTTATGGCTGGGAGCCGCAGATCCGCTTGCGCGAGGGACTTGTGCAGACGATTGCTTATTTTGAAGAACTTCTGACGAACGGCGAGTTAAGGGAAGGATAGAAAA
Source organism: Deltaproteobacteria bacterium HGW-Deltaproteobacteria-18 (assembly GCA_002841885.1). Classification (NCBI taxonomy): domain Bacteria; class Deltaproteobacteria; species Deltaproteobacteria bacterium HGW-Deltaproteobacteria-18. Next base: position 42,268 of record PHBE01000020.1, on the reverse strand, counting down.
ATGCGAATCCTCGTCACAGGCGGAGCCGGCTACATCGGAAGCCACACCTGCAAAGCCCTGGCGCACCAGGGGCACACGGTTATCGTCTATGACAACCTGTCCACGGGACACAGGGAACTGGTCCGCTGGGGCGACTTTGTTTACGGTGACATTCTGGACACGCAACGTCTGCGGGCCTGCATCAGACAGCACCGGATCGAAGGCATCATCCACTTCGCAGCCAGCGCCTATGTCGGAGAATCGGTTATTGATCCGGGCAAATATTTTCGCAACAACGTATGCGGCACGCTCAGCATCCTCGACGCCATGCGTGACGAAGGCGTGCCGTACATAGTGGTCTCGGGCACCTGCGCGGTCTACGGATCGCCAGAACAAATGCCCATCACCGAAAACACTCCCACCAACCCCATCAACCCCTACGGGGCCAGCAAACTGTTCATGGAGCGCATGCTGGCCGATTATGAAAAGGCGCATGGCATAAAGTGGATGTCGCTAAGATATTTTAACGCTGCCGGGTGCGACCCGGATGGGGAAACAGGGGAATGGCATGAGCCTGAGACCCATTTGATACCAAGGGCGCTGATGGCGGCAATGGGACTGATACCGGCCCTGGAAATTTTTGGAGATGATTACCCGACGCCGGATGGGACGTGTATTCGGGATTATGTTCATGTGACGGATTTGGCGGATGCGCATGTGCGGGCGATCATGGCTATCCAACGCGGAGGAGAAAACCAAGCAGTGAATCTGGGAACAGGGCATGGCTTCTCAATTCGTGAAATCACCACATCAGCGGCACAAATCACAAATAAAACGATCCCGCTCATCATCTCTCCACGGAGAGAAGGGGATCCCGCATGTTTAGTTGCAGATCCAATGAGCGCAGAGAAAACTCTGAAATGGCAGGCACTCAATTCATCTCTTGAACATATTTTGCATTCCTCTTGGGTTTGGCACTCTCGATAGCGGATAGTTCGTTATATAAAGCAGCAATATTCAACAATATGCTTCGCCAAAAAAACAAAGATAACAGATCAAAAATCATACATATTCACAAATAAATCAGGAGAATGATTGTGCATTTTCGCATCGGAATCCTGGGAGACACACACGGCAACGCAGCTGGACTGAATATATGCATCAAATATCTACTGAATCACGGGGTGCATACATTAATCCATCTTGGCGATGCAGTTGGATACATGCCTCACGGGAATGAAGTATGCAATATGCTTTTGCAAAACAACGCAATTTCTATAATGGGCAACCATGAAGCAATGCTTTTCAATCTGCAACCGATTTCTCCTGAAAAAGACGCTGTATACGGCCTAAAGAGATTACGAACCGCCCTCCCCTCAGCTTGGTTGCGGTCAGTTGAAGCAAACGGCCCCATGCTTCATCTAGACGTTGGAGGCCGTCGTCTTCTACTCTGCCACGGCACGCCACAGGACCCTCTCTCCGGGTATGGCCACAATCCAGACGCAATACACGTGCCTGATGGAATCGACTGCGTTTTGACGGCGCACACGCATCGTCCGCATTTGACAATCCGGGACGGAACGTTGCTACTTAACCCAGGGTCATGCGGTATGCCTCGTGACAGCGGCAGATTACTTTCATTTGCTATTTTAGAATTCCCAGAAATGAAAGCAAAAATTATCAGACTACCGTTTACGCCATCGCCTAAACTCTTGCAAGCAGTGCATCCACTCGTACGGAAGTGCTTTGATCGAAATGAATCTCATATAATTGCGGCAGCAAAGGAATGTTGCTCATGAATGACATACGGGTTTGCGTTACTGGAGTTGGCGGAGGAGCGCTTGGTGAACAGATTGTCAAGGCATTACGCCTCGCATCTACACCATACCACATAGTTGGAACAGATACTAACCCATACAGCTCAGGGTTTGCCCTAGTAGACACAACAGCAATATTACCTCGCGCGACAGCACCAGAGTATTTACAAGGGCTGCTTGCACTATGCCATGAGCACAGTATACAGACGCTCTTCCCTGGTTCGGAGATAGAACTCAAAGTCATGAGCGAACACAGAGAAACCATTTCCGCCAACGGAATATTGCTACCCATCAATCCGGCCAGCCTAATCGACGTATGTATGGACAAACTCGCCACGTTCGACATGCTCCATAAATATGGATTTCAAGCACCTTGGTTTCGACGCATAGGGTCCTTGGAAGATGCCTCAAGTTTTCCAATTTTTCCAATTGTTTTCAAACCCTCCAAAGGATCTGGAGGGTCAGCAGACACCGTCATTGTTCAAAACGAAGCGGAAGCGCAACTATTTGCACGCTTTTTGCTTGAATCATATCCAGAATTCATCGCCCAGGAATATGTTGGGACTCCGGAAGACGAGTACACGGTTGGCATCCTCAACGACCTCAATGGCAGGTTCATCAACTCAATCGCAGTCCACCGTTCGCTCGATTCAGCCCTTAGCCGCAGGATTCGAGTACCCAACAAGACCGACCGCCACGAATTGGGACCATTTCTTGTTATCAGCAGCGGCATCTCACAGGGAACAATCGGTTCCTTTCCTGAGATAACGAAACCAAGCGAAGAACTGGCAAAAATACTGCAACCACACGGCGCAATCAACATCCAGTGTCGATTCGTTAACGGAAAAATTTGCGTATTTGAAATCAACCCCCGATTTTCAGGCACCACATCACTTCGGGCGATGGCAGGATTCAACGAACCAGACGTTCTCATTAGACGGCATATATTGAAACAGTCTGTCGAACCACGCTTTGCTTACCGCACCGGCGTTGTCACCAGAGGACTTCAGGAACATTTTACGGACACGGGCGACGAGGCCCCCTGCCCGGGCGCACATGCCTCGTCTAGGAGAATATTATGATCAACCACACCGCTTCACCGCAAGACTGGCTAACCGACTCAGGGCTAACCAAAGACGGGCTAACAGCACGCAATTCTTATGCAAAGTTTACAAAATATATAAATTCTTTACCAATACCTCTTTACAGAGTAAGCCGAGCTTTGCATCTTTTACAATCACTGCAATATAAAACTAATGCAGAGGGATACAGCCTGCCTCCGCATACTATCAATTTTTGCGTCAACAATAGGTGCAACCTTCGCTGCTCATATTGCGACCTTAGCCACGGCAGAGCTGAAGAAGAAGGCAGCAAGAACACCAAGGTGCTGCATAATGTCATCGACCCTCACACCAAATTTGAACTCCCACTGGACCTCTGCAAACGCATCATCGACGAATCGGCATGGTATCATCCCACCATCCGCATACCGTGGATGGAATCACTTCTCTATTCTCAGCTTATTCCCTTCATTGAGTACACCAAGACAAAAGGTCTTCCTTTTTCCATGCTGACAAATGGATTGCTGCTTCCCAAATTTGCTGACCGATTAGCTGCCCTTGAAGTGAATGCGCTGAGAGTATCCCTAGATGGCCCCGCCGAAGTTCACAATTCGCTTTGCGGCGTCAACGGGGCCCATGCTCAAATCATCAAAGGCCTGCGCATGATGGTCGAGCAGAGGAATAAACGCGGCCTCGATATCCAACTAGGATGCTATTTTACTGTAAACGACAAAAATTTTGATTCGATGAGCGCTTTTATTGACGACATGCACGATAATGGGCTCTTAAACGAAATTTTTATTGGCTTCTATATGTTTAACTACATATCTAAAGACATGGTAAAAAAGCACAATGCAGAGCACGCATTGTCATCTGGAGTAACTGTTGAAGAAACTAGTGCGCAGTACGTAAATTTGTCAAAAATAAACCCATCAGTCATCCTCGAGCAAAAAAAATATATTGAAGACAAATACATTTCTAAAGGCGCTAGAATAAACTTTCGTCCAAATTTTACACCAGAAAATCTTGAATTTTGCCTTTCAGACGCTTCTGGAGTATATCCAAAAAGCCACTGCGAAACACACTGGCATACACTCTTCATCAATCCGGAAGGTTTTATCAAACCGCTCCCTCAGTGCATTTTAGCGCCAACTGGGAACGTCCACAAACAATCTTTGCTGGATATTTGGAATGGAGAAGAAATGCGCGAACAGCGCGCAAAACTTCGTGAGTATGGCGCTTACTACGGATGCATGCGTTGTTGGTCTATATACAGCAATATAGAAGACATGCAAGACAGCTGGATTGATTATAGCAACTCCACAAAAATTGAAGAGTCATAAGAGCCACGCAACTATGCAAGCATGCATTGAAAAATATTCAACATCTTGTCCTATTTGCGGAACTACTGAGCACAAAAAACTCTATCCTGCATATTCTGGGCGCTGCATCACGTCACAGTTGTTTTTCTGCAATAACATCACCCTCGACAACAGATGCTGCGCGGGGTGCGGATTCATCTTTAATGCCCGCGGTGTACGCGGCATCGAGGAAAGCGTTTACAATAGCGAAGTCTGGAAACCAAAACCGCAAATCATGTCATTTACCGCGGCCAGTTCAAAGATGACAAGTCATCAACGGGCGTTCAGCATTTTCAACCGCCTTGTGAAACTTCCAACCCAGGGACACGTGCTCGACTTTGGCGCAGGCACGGGAGCTTTTCTCGAATGTTTTCAAATAGCATATCCAGACTGGCGGATTACCGCCATTGAACCGGGAGGAGGGTTTTCCGCACTCACCGAAAAAATCCGCCTTGAAGCTGCTCATAACCTTCCTTACTACAACGCCCCCGTGAATGAGTTGTTTGACGCGGTAATAGTTACCTCCGTCCTAGAGCACACACCCGACCCTCTCAGTGCCCTTCGCTGGATACATGCCCGACTGAAGCCGGGAGGCAAACTTTTGACGCAGCACCCGAACTTCGAGTTTCTTCCTGGCGATCTCTTCTGTGCGGACCATATCAACAAGCTGACCATCCCCTCTATGCTCGCCTTATGCCGACATGCTGGATTTGTCCTTGACGCAGAAGACTCCTCAACTCTTATGTACTACGCTACATTTCGCAACACCGCAACAACGCCTCCATCGCTAAAGAGTTGCTTTGAAGAAAACATGCCTATTGCCCGTCAATGCGAACACATCGCTCAACGCACTATAGCCAGCGTCGAAACAGCTGTACGACAAGCTCAAATCAAAGGCGGCAAAGCTGCTGTATTCGGGACATCCCCAATCGGCTCTATGGCGCACCTTATGCTTTCCTGTAAGGATGATATTGCTTGTTTTGTGGATGAAAATCCCTACGTATGGGGACATGAAGTGGACGATATCCCAATAGTAGGACCAAATAAAATGGCAGATTTTGGTGTAACAGATATAGCTCTTGCAATCAGCCCACTTTACTGGGATATAGTGCATAAAAAAATGTCTATTTTTAGCGCTACAATTCATACACCAAGCATTTAGTCTTCATTAATAAAAATCTAACTTATAGAAAATATGCACTACTCTATAGCATTTGACACAGATTGGGCTCCACAATACGTGATTAATGACACATTAAAAATTATTAACGAGCATAAAATTAAATGCACACTATTTTGCACAAACTTTTACGACACAAGCAATTTTAAAGATATAGAAATAGCACTTCATCCGAATTATATGCCAGGCTCAACACATGGACATAATGACAATGAGTGCATAATTGGATTAAAAAAAATATTTCCAAACGCCATAGGAACCAGATCACATAGACTATATTGGCACGCAGGCCTAACAGACACATTGATTAACAACAAGATATTATATGATTCAAGCATAATGCTTCCATTTCAAGAAATATTACCATTTAACTATTTCGGGCTATTTAGAATTCCGGTATGGTGGTCAGATGGATTCCATATAAAAAGCAGGCATGATGAAGAAGTTGTCAAAAAAAAAATAAATCACCACAATGGCGTTAAAATACTCATATTTCACCCAATAAATATTTTTCTCAACTCTAACAATAATTTTGATTATAAAAAAATTGCGCAAAAAATATATAATAATGAGATCGATGAAGAACAAGCTAGATCATACAGAAGTAATAGCGCTGGCATACGAAATATATTCAAAGCAATTTTAGATATACTATCTCATAAAAAAATTAGAACAATTGCAGATATATATACAATTTATTCTCAAGGAAATAGCCATGAATATTATGAGAAACAACAACAAAATCAATACTGATAAAATAATTAACAAATGTGCCACAGAGTTTTTAAACTCTAATAATATATTAAATTCAAAAGATAAAGATTTTGCATTAAGAGTGTATTCAACTCCAATTTCACAATACATTTCAAGAATAAAATCAATTAATTTTACTAAAGGACATGTTCTCGATGCATGTGCTGGATTTGGCCAGTGGAGCATCGCTCTTGCACTTTTGAACTTTAAAATTACGTCGTTTGACGTTCTTCCAGAACGCATTAGCACTCTAAAATATATCGCTAACAAGTTAAATATTTACAATATTAATACTGAAATTGCGCATCTTGACAACATGCCATACAAAAATAATTCATTTGACTTCGTTTTTTGCTATGGTTCTATTTTTTGCACTCCATGGAAAGAGAGCTTAAAAGAGATATACCGGGTTACAAAACATGAAGGCAAAGTCTATCTCACTGCGAATGCGATCGGTTACCAAGCATACTTATGGTGCGAAAGACCTAATGAAAAGCAATATTTTGATCCCAGAGAGTTTGTTTCAAAAGCTTTCGCAAATACATTAGAATACGAAAAAACAGGTCTCAAAATAAATGTTGGACAAATCATAATAGCACCCAAAGAACTCGCCGAATATTCAGAAAGAATCGGATTTAAAGTAGTCGCTCAAGGAGAAGAGGGGACTATAAATTTAACACACGGAAAAAATACACCGACTCCTTTTTTTAAAGGAAAATATATGGAACTACCCTGTTGCCATGAAATTATTTTACAAAAATAAATTTTAAATAAATATGAAAATACTAATATCCTCTTCAGATATAGCAAACACGATTACTAATCTTACAAATGGATTTCGTCGTTTAGGATTTCACGCAGATAGTTTTTGCACTACTCCAAATAAATTATACTCTAACACATACACTTACACAGACATAAATTTTTTTAATTCCTGTTCAATTTCAGCAACAGTTGACGGCAGAGTCAAAGTAACTCCATCTTCTCAATTTTTAAAATTTATAGATAGATATGATGTATTCATATTTGTCGCTGGAACATCATTACTACCGAGAATGATAGACGTGCCCATCATCAAAGCTATGGGAAAAACAATAATATGTAGACAATGCGGCACTGAAGTTCGTGACTACGATCTAGCAAATTTATTCTGGGCAAAGCACGGTCGCACGTACCCTTTTTATAATAGAGACAAAAGCTCTAAAAAAGAAATTATAAAATCAGAACTCGATGTCTTAGAACTTAGCCCGTACAATCCATCATTAGCAAACAAACTTCATAATACAAGAATTAGCGAACTCTACGCCGATGTAATCACTAGCGGACCACCAAGCCAAACTCTCGGAATCCGCCCATATATGCAGTCTGGCCCGATATTCAATCCCAGTCAATGCATATTCAATATCCCTAAAAGGAAAAAACCAGTCATACTTCACGCGCCATCTAGCACGCTTTACAAACAAACAGACATAATTTTAAATTCACTACATGAACTTAGCGACAATGGGCTCAAATTTGATGTTGATTTTATTACAAATGTTCCGCATGAAATAGTATTACAGCGTCTTGCAAACGCAGACATACTAATAGACGAATTGTCTTGTGGCGCTGGAGTACTCGCGTATGAAGGTATGGCAAGTGGATGTATCGTTTTAGGTGGCCACACAGGAGCAGAATCTCCACTCCCATTCAATAGGCCCATTTACACAATTACAAAAAATAATATTAAAGAGCGAATTACTAACGCTGTTAATGATCTTTCATTTCGAATAGAAATGGCAGAGAAAGGTCGTGACTTTATTAATAAAGGCTTTGGAAGCCCTGAAAATATCGCTAACTATCTCATTAATGCTATTAAAAGGTCAAATTCTAATGAATATGATATTTACCCAACCTTATTTTCAGAAAATGTATCTTCATTAACAGAACATGACATACCTGAATACATAAAAAATATAACACTTAATATTATTGAAAAATTTGGAGTTTACAACCAAGAAACGTTCGTCAACCTCTTACAAGCTGGACATATCGCTTCAAGCCCGACATATAAGCCTGATTTATTCTGGGACAGAAAACAACTTAAATCTATTGGACCATGGGTAACTATTGGACCAACTGCTGGACATGGGTTTCAATAGCAACTCACACAAAAAGAGGATTATTATGCTGGAAGGAAAAAAAATTTTTATCACCGGCGGTGCTGGATTTATCGGCTCTACTCTTGCTGGAAAGCTACTTCAAAACAATAAAGTTATTATTTTTGATAACTTTTCAAGAAATTCTCTTGCATCACAAAATTTTGTAAATCATAAAAACTTAACAACAATTAAGGGAGATGTCTTGAATTATAATGAGATCCGTCGTTCTTGCGAAGGAGCAACTCATATAGTTCATTGCGCTGGAATAGCAGGCATAAGCACTGTTTGCAAAAGACCAACTGAAACATTAGAAGTTAACATAATTGGCTCAGTAAATATTTTAAAAGCTGCAGCTGACATAATGTGTGAACGACTCGTCTGCTTTTCTACTAGCGAAGTATTCGGATCGTGCGCACTAACATCCAAGGAGAGCGATCAAACTGTGATTGGAGCAGCTGGTCAGGCCCGGTGGACATACGCAGTTAGCAAACTTGCTGAAGAACATCTTGCTTTCGCCTACCACCGCGAGCAAGGCATTCCCACGTGCATAGTCAGGCCATTCAACATTTATGGCCCAGGACAAGTTGGCGAGGGCGCGCTTAAAGTATTCATCCAACAAGCTCTCGCAAATGAACCTATTACAATCTTCGGTCTTGGCACTCAGATTCGGGCATGGTGTTATGTTGACGACATGGTGGATGGAACCCTTCATTGCCTCGAAAATGATGCAGCCATTGGCGAATCGTTCAATATCGGAAATGCCCGCAGCATTCAGACCATCTATGGGCTTGCAAACACTGTTATCCGGGTGCTCAATTCAAAATCTAAGATAGAGTTTGCCCCGGCAAACAGCGTCGACATCGAATTGCGGATTCCTTGTGTTGAAAAGGCCAAGAATGTCCTTGGATTTGAATCCATGGTCGATCTTGAGGAAGGAATTCTCAGAACGGCTGCGTACTACCGAAACATTATGTAACCATGATTAAAATACCCATCATACGCCCAGTATTTGATGATTCAGAGCTTGAATATCTTCGTCGCTGCCTTGAATCTGGCCATGTCACGCAGGGACCGTTTGTCGCTGAATTTGAGAAACGATTTGCTTCTATTCACAACACACGCCATGCATTTGCTGTCACATCGTGCACTACGGCTATGCATACAGCCCTTTTAGCTCTTGGAGTCACTTTCGGGGACGAAGTCATTATCCCCGCGTTCACATGGGTTTCTACAGCTAACGTTGTAGAGCATGTGGGTGCCTGCCCAATTTTTGCCGATATCAGCTTTGACGACTTCAACATCGCCTCTGCAAGGATTGAGGCCCTCATCACACCCCGCACAAAGGCCATCATTGTAGTGCACCTCTTCGGACTCATGTCTGACATGGATAGCATCCTACCCATCGCACGCAAGCACGGAATTGCAGTACTCGAAGATGCTGCGTGCGCTACAGGGTCGCGTTATCGCGGGATGCACGCCGGAGGATTTGGCGACGTGGGATGCTTCTCCTTCCACCCCCGAAAGGTCATCACCACCGGCGAAGGCGGCATGATCACCACAAACGATGACAGCATCGCCCAGCACATCAGCATTCTTCGCAATCACGGCATAACCCCTAGCCCAGCGCAAAACCCTTGGCAAATGCCACACATAGATAATTGCGGACATAACTTTAGGCTCTCTGACATCCAGGCTTCGATAGGCCTTGCTCAACTGAACAAAATGGACGATATTCTCAAAGAGCGTAAACGAATCGCCTGTCGCTACACAGAACTATTCGCACAACTCCCCGACTTGGCATTACCCATAGAGCCTGAGCATGCGCGACATACATGGCAATCATATGTCGTACGACTGATTGATGGCGGGGTGTCGCGTCGAAATAATATCATAGAATATTTACATGACAATGGCATTCAAACAAGACCTGGAACAATGGCTGTACATCGTCTTAATTTCTACTCTTCTAAGTACAATATCAATGAAAACGACTATCCAATAGCAAATGAATGTGAAAATACTACGATAACAGTTCCTCTATTTCACAATATGAGCGATGAAGATATTTTTTATGTTTATAATAATTTAAAAATTGCGCTGACTATTTTCAGTTCATGAAAATGTTAGTTATCATACTGAATCAGACAGAAACACTTAAACATAAGGCAAATCAATGTTTCCAACAATCCATGATCGCAGGATAAAAATTGCCGTCGTGGGCTGTGGCCGAATTTCAGGCAAACATTTTGACGCCATTGATCAGCACAAACAGAATTTGCAGCTAGTTGCTGTATGCGATCGCGATCGAGAAGTCTTGGCCCGGACTGAGAGATCTCTCGGAATTCAAGCCTTTGACCGTCTAGACACGCTCTTGGCCCAGTCAGATGCTGATCTTGTCTGCATTTGCACCCCCAGCGGCTTGCACCCTTCCGAAGTCATCCGTTGCGCTAAAGCTGGAAAACACGTCATGACTGAAAAACCCATGGCCACACGATGGGCTGACGGAATTGCAATGGTCAAAGCTTGCGATAAAGCTCGGGTTCGTTTTTTTTGTCGTCAAGCAAAATCGGCGCAACACAACCTTGCAACTGGTCAAACGGGCCATTGATGAAAAGCGTTTTGGCAGAATCTATATGGCGCACGTGAACGTATTTTGGACCAGGCCACAGGCCTATTACGACCAAGCCAAATGGCGCGGCACCTGGGAGCTTGACGGAGGTGCGTTCATGAATCAGGCCAGCCATTATGTCGACCTATTCGAATGGCTGATAGGGCCCATCGCCGACGTACAAGCCATGACAGGAACGCTTGCGCGCGACATAGAGGTTGAGGATACCGGCGTGATGAACGTACGCTGGCGCAACGGGGCATTAGGCTCCATGGCTGTAACCATGCTCACCCATCCAAAAAATTACGAAGGCTCGCTCACCATTTTCGGAGAAAAGGGCACCGTCCGGTTGGGGGGCGTTGCAGTAAATGAAATCCAGCACTGGGATTTCAAAGACCAAAGTGACTATGACGACCAGATCAAAAAGGCCAACTACGAGACGACCTCCGTTTACGGATTTGGGCACCCGCTCTATTATAAGAATGTCATAGATACCCTACGAGGCGATGCGGAGCCTGAATCCGACGGCAGAGAGGGATTAAAAAGTCTAGAAGTCATCATCGCCGCATACCTTTCCGCCCGGGACGGCAAGACTGTCTCATTACCACTGGAGTACTGATGGCAGATTTTTTTGTTCATCCATCGAGTTACGTTGATGATGGCGCTCAAATCGGTCAAGGGACCCGCATCTGGCATTTTTCGCATGTCATGCCACGGGCCTGCATAGGAACCAACTGCAATCTGGGGCAGAACGTAATGATCGCCTCTGGAGTCAGCATCGGAAGCAACGTAAAAATCCAGAACAACGTTTCCGTCTATCAGGGGACGACGGTCGAGGACGATGTCTTCCTCGGGCCGTCCTGCGTGCTGACAAATGTGACCAACCCCCGGCCCCAAGTGAACAGACAGGCCTTGTACGAGACAACGCTGATCCGCCGCGGCGCAACCGTCGGGGCCAACGCAACGGTAGTCTGCGGCGTCACCATCGGACGCTATGCCTTTATCGCAGCGGGATGTGTCGTCACGAAGGATGCCCCAGACTACGCGCTGATCATGGGCGTGCCTGGGCGGCAGACGGGATGGATGAGCCAGCATGGACACAGGCTCGACAAGCCGGATGGTGACGGTGTGATGGTATGCCCGGAATCGGGGCTCCGTTATCGGGTTGTAAAGGGCGCGCTCGTGTGCCTGACTCTGGATGAGGAACAGCCCATGACTGCACCTCTTTCGATCGGGGCAAAAACATACGATGAGTACAAGAAGGCCTGATATGCGTATTCCTCTTCTTGACCTCAAAGCTCAGTACGAGCTCATCAAGGAAGAAATCGATACCGCGGTGGCTGCAGTTTTCGCTTCTCAACAGTTCATCAACGGACCGCAAGTGGGCGAACTCGAAAAGGCTGTCGCCGAATACTCCGGATGCGCTCATGGCGTGGGAGTGTCCTCAGGCAGCGACGCTCTGCTCATCGCCCTCATGGCTGAGGAGATCGGTCCTGGGGATGAGGTCATCACGACGCCGTACACCTTTTTCGCCACCGCCGGAGCCATCGCCAGGGTCGGTGCCAGGCCGGTATTCGTGGATATTGAGGACTCGACTTTCAACATCGATCCAAACTTGATCGAGCAGGCAGTGACCGCCCGCACCAAGGCAATCATGCCCGTACATCTTTTCGGACAGATGGCCGATATGGATCCGATCATGGAGATCGCCGATCGACATGAACTCATTGTAATCGAAGATGCCGCACAGGCAATCGGTGCCGAGTACAAAGGATGCAAGGCGGGCTCCCTGGGCCATTACGGGACGTTCTCCTTCTTCCCGTCGAAGAACCTCAGCGGAGCCGGGGACGGCGGCCTAGTAATCTGCCAGGATGCAAATCGGGCGGAGCGGTTGAAGATTCTGCGCAACCACGGCTCCAAACCCAAATATTTCCACGAGTTCATCGGCGGTAATTTCCGATTGGACACGATCCAGGCCGCAGTTGTGCTGGCCAAGCTCCGTCATCTCGACGCCTGGACAGCGGCCAGACAGGAGCATGCACAGATGTACCGACGACTGTTCGAGACGTCCGGACTGCTGGAAAGAGGGCTGGCGCTGCCGGTAGAGATCATGGACCGGCACATCTACAACCAGTTCGTCATCCGCTACCAGGATCGTGATGGTCTGAAACAGCACTTGGCAGGCCACGGCGTGGACACTGAAATCTATTACCCCTTGCCATTGCATTTACAGGAGTGCTTTGCCTATCTTGGCCATCAAGCAGGAGATTTTCCTCATGCCGAACAGGCCGCATCAAAGTCCCTGGCCCTGCCCATCGACCCGTTACTTTCCGAAGCCGAAATTGAATATGTGGTATCCACCATCAACAATCAATCTAAATCCAACAACCAAGAATGAAGATCCTCACTGTTGTCGGCGCCCGCCCCCAATTCATCAAAGCTTCGGCCGTATCACGGGCGATCCTGTCAGAGAAGGCCCAGGGCGCGAACCTTCACGAAGTAATCGTGCACACCGGCCAGCATTTCGACGCCAACATGTCGAAGGTATTTTTCGAGGAGTTGTCCATCCCTGAACCTGATTATCATCTAGGTATTGCAAGCCTTGGGCATGGGGCCATGACCGGACGCATGCTTGAGGCCATCGAGTCCGTGCTGTTCGAGGAAAAACCTGATATAATGCTGGTTTACGGCGACACCAATTCAACTCTGGCCGGGGCGCTGGCTGCTGCCAAACTACATTTGCCCGTGGCGCACGTAGAGGCGGGTTTGCGTTCCTTCAACAAGCGCATGCCCGAAGAGGTGAATCGCATCCTGACCGATCATGTCTCGAACCTGCTTTTCTGCCCCACTCAAACGGCAGTGAACAACCTGGGGAACGAGGGCATAAGGAGCGGTGTGCATCTGGTTGGCGACGTGATGAATGATGTGACCCTGCACTACCGTGAACTAGCCGCCAAGCGCAATTGCCTTGATAAATGGGGGGTGACCGAAAAGGGCTACGCGCTCTGCACAGTGCATCGAGCGGAGAATACGGATGACGCGATGCGTCTCCAGGGAATCCTGACCGCATTGCGCGAAATCGCAGAAGAAGTCCCTGTACTCCTGCCGCTGCACCCCAGAACCCGCAAGATCATAGAGGCCATGGGCCAACCCGAAGCCTTACGCGGCCTGACCGTGCTCGAACCCCTCTCCTATCTGGAAATGCTGCGCCTTGAGATGTCGGCGAGGGTCATCCTGACCGATTCCGGCGGCGTACAGAAAGAAGCGTTTCTTCACCGTGTGCCTTGTATTACACTACGGGACGAGACGGAGTGGGTGGAGACGGTAGAGATGAGGCGGAATGTACTCACAGGGGCTAACCGCGAAGCGATCATTAATGCATGGATAGAGCACCAATCATCCAAACTCGAAAAGAAATTTTTTATCACGGGAAAAACTGCATATAACATTGTAAAAATAATAATTAATAGACAGCATACCTGATAACAATAACATAAAATGAAGACAGCATGAAAATACTTTTTTTAGCTTACATAAAAAGCAGTAACAGACAGCTTTTTGATAAAGTTGACAACCAAGTTCTCTCAATCAGAGAACTTTATCCGGAATCTGACGGCCTTGTAGTTGGAGAAGGGTGGAGCAAAATTGCTTGCAATCCACGCGCCGTAAGCCTTTTTGATTCACAAAAACTATACAAAACATCAGAAAAGTCAGAGCATAGCAAAATAGTTACAGATATATTCCAAATAGCAATAAACAAAAAAAAACCTGATATTGTAATACTCAGATATTCTTACCATACAGATATTCATTGGATCGACTTCTTAAAAAATAATAAAAATATAATACTTGAACACCACACAAAAGAATTAGAAGAAATTAAACCTCAAAATGCCATATCACTTTTACGTAACGAATTACAATTTGGACCCATAATGCGGCAACGAGCTCTGGGTCTGACTGCTGTAACAAAAGAAATACTTGATTATGAAATTCAGCAAAGCAGCTACCAAAAAAGTGGCCTTGTTCTAGGTAATGGAATTCGTGTTAATGAAATAAAAATACTTGACAACCCTTCAAAAAGTGCCCCCCTCGAAATTCTTGTAGCTGCAAAATTTCAGAATTGGCACGCATATGAACGAATAATTGAAGGTATTAAAAAATCTAAAACAAGAGCACCCTATATCTTCCATTTCATTGGAGACGGTCCATTCTTGGATGATTACAAAAAGCAAGCGTATACGTACGGAGTTGAAAAATGGATACGATTCCACGGCTTTATCCCACAACACGAAATACATAAAATTGCAAATCAATGCAGCATAGCGATTGGAACACTGGGCAGACACAGAATAGGCATGGCGGAAGGATCTTCGTTAAAACATAGACTATATTTCTCACAAGGTCTTCCAATAGTATACTCCGATTTTGACGCAGACATACCTACCGATCTTCCATGGGTACACAAAGTTTCTTCTGATGAATCCCCAATTTGCATTGATTCTATCCTAGAATTTGCTAGAGCAATGAACAAAAGACCCGAATTGCGCTCTGAGATACGTACATATGCCGAATCGCATCTAGACTGGTCCATTAAAATCCCAAAACTTGCCGATTTTGCCACTAAATCCCTAAAATCAACTTTTATGCAAAATGCATATACTTTTCAGTCAGTAATGAACCCTAAAGGCCATCAATTTCCAAAAATTTCATTTGTCGCTTATGGGCCAAACCAGATTAATGGACCAAATATATGGCTACAAAGAATCCTCCCAAAGCTTCTAAAAAGAGGATTCAGTCCTCATGTTATTTTTTTGATGAATTCAAACGATTCATGCAACATAGTTAAAAACATTGAATCACAGGGCATTAAGTGTACAAAGATATTAAAGAGCAAATATACTGAGCATATTATTGTTGATATATTAAAAATTTTAGAAACAGAAAAAACTGATATCTTTATACCAAATTTGAGCGTCCCTGCATATTATGCTGCCAAGTGGGCGAAACAGTCTGGCATCCCAACCGTAGGAATAATTCACTCTGACGATACATTTCATCACGAAATCATAGATACTTTTGGTGACTCCAAAACTCAATTCAGCCTCTCGGCAATTGTCTGCGTTTCACGGCACATCGAAAGCCTTGCCCGTGATAAAGATTCCCTTAACACGACCATCTTGCACAGGCCTTATGGAGTTGAAATCCCTGAATTAACGAGCACACCGCCTAATGATAATCTAAAAATAATTTATACAGGGCGTTTAATTCAGCGGCAAAAAAGAATTTTCGATGTCATTGCTTCTAGCAAAATGTTACTCAATCATATTGGTGGCATAGAAATTTCTTTTTTTGGAGAAGATAGGGAAGGCGGAAGAGCAGTTGGGGAAATTAATAAGCTCAGCCCGAATAATAACATATCATATGGCGGAATACTGAAATACGCTGAAATTTTCCCTGAATTAGTAAAACACCACGTATTCATGCTGCTTTCCGACTACGAAGGCATGTCTATCTCCTTAATGGAGGCCATGGCGTGTGGATTGGTACCAATTTGTACGCGCACAAAAAGCGGCGCGACCGAAATCATCCGCCACAACGTAAATGGCCTACTGGTTGACAATCGTGACGAGGACTTCCTTAACGCAGTGCGTCGCCTGAAAACCGAGAAAGGGCTCTGGGAGAGACTGTCGCAAGGTGCTCGCAACACGATCAAAAATGAATACTCAATTGATATCTGCGCCGACAAATGGGCAGACTTTTTGCTTACGCTGATAAACAAGGCCGGAGAAAAACAACAAATCAAAATCCCGGAACTTCACGAAATTCACCTCCCTCCTGTCAAAAAGTCAGATAATGGTATGTGCCGAGAGGATAAGCGAATGCCTCGAGTTCAGACAACGAACACGCTCCAACCCGAACAGAACGATAATTTTTTGAATCCTCGTCTGGCTCCTGATTTTGCTGACCTATTCATAGTCAGAAGCGCCATAAAAAACAGCCTCGACAAGCATCTTGCCAGTTTCCACGGCACCCTGCTCGATATCGGATGCGGCCAAATGCCCTATCGGGAACACATACTAGCCTCACAACCACTTATTAAACAATTCATAGGGTTGGACTTCGCCCAAGGAAAATATGCCGATCGCAGGCAGCCAGATATAACTTGGAACGGTTCATCCATTCCCTTAGCCGACGGTAGTATCGACTGCGCCATGGCCACGGAAGTCCTTGAACATTGTCATGATCCACTAACTGTTCTCAAAGAGATACGCCGGGTCCTCAGGCCTTCAGGGACTTTCTTCTTTACCGTCCCCTTTCTCTGGCCAATTCATGACGCCCCGCACGACCACTACAGATACACGCCATTCGCACTGCAAAAGTTTCTATCTGACGCTGGCTTTGAAGACATCCACACCGAGGCTATGGGAGGATGGAACGCTTCCTTAGCTCAAATGATCGGCCTCTGGCTCAAGCGTGCGCCCATGTCCGAGGCTGCGCGCAAGCAGGCCACAACGGATTTGTTCCCGTTTTACGAGCAGTTGATCAAGACGGATGTGAAACCAACGGATTTCAATAAAAATCCCATGATCACAGGCTTATCAGGCACGGCGAAAGCTCCTGCCCGTCGCCAGACTATCGCACAAAATTCAAATGGCCCAAGGGTAGTCATAGTAACCGACCAGTTTCCTATTCTCTCCCAGACGTTCATTCTGGATCAAATGACGGGCCTCATCGACCGTGGCATCACTGTGGAGCACTGGTCTCTGCAGCGCATGACTGAACCCGTGATTCATGAAAACGTGTCAAAATATGGACTATTGGACTCAACCCGGTATATCAACCTCCCCCCGGACTCCCTGCGAACCGATCCGAAACGGTGGACGACGCAGTTCTTGAAATCAAACGGCTTGGCCGTCTTGGACGACGTCGAGGCAGTACAGATTCATTTCGGACCTAATTTCAACAAACTTGCACCCTTGTTCGCGGCCTACCCTGAACTGTTCGTATTGATATCGTTCCATGGTTACGACGGGTCCGCCACGTTCAAGATCAAAGGGGCGGATGTGTACAAGGGCCTGTTTGCACGAGCCAACAAAATCACCACGCCCAGCGAGTACATGAAAAGCACCCTGGTTCAATTCGGCTGTTCTCCCGACAAGGTCACCGTACATCATTACGGCAAGGACACTGCCTCATTCGCCCCGGCGCCCCGTCAGGAGAGCAGCGAACCGATAAAACTGCTCACCGTGGCCAGGTTCGTCGAAAAGAAAGGTCTTGAATACTCCATCGCCGCCTTTGCCAAGGCTCAGACCGGCCTGAACGCGCAATACCGCCTCGTAGGTTATGGCGAACTGGAACCTCAACTCAAGTCACTGGCAAAATCTCTGGGCGTGGCAGACAAAGTCGTATTTCTCGGGCAACTCAGCAACGAATCCGTACGTCAGGAAATGGCCGCTGCAGACGTCTTTGTCTTGACCAGCGTGACCGCGGCCAATGGCGACCAGGAAGGCGTGCCGGTAAGTCTTATCGAAGCCCAGGCCATAGGTCTGCCCGTTGTAAGTTCCTGGCACGCGGGCATACCGGAACTGGTTGCTCACAAAGAAAGCGGATTTCTGGCTGAAGAACGCAATATCGATGAAATTGCGGGATATTTGCGAGTGCTGATCAAAAATCCTTCAATTCGAAAGGACTTTTCTCTCAATGCTCGACAGAGGGTGTTAAAGGAATTTGATTTGGCAAAGCTCAATGACAATTTGGTCGAACACCTTCTACGTCGCACCTCTGGCCGTGAACGGACAGACGCGCAGAAAGACGATTCCACTACCAGTACATCCGATAAGAAGCCCCACCCAAACGCAGCCTATTGCCCCATTTGCCGCAACAACTTTGCGCAATTTAGGGCCTTTGGCAAGTCGCCACGACCTAATGCGCTGTGCCCCGGTTGCACCTCCCTTGAACGACATCGCTCATTATGGCTTTTTTTAGAGCGTCACACAGAATTCTTTTCCACCTCACATCTGAGGATGCTGCACTTTGCACCGGAAATATGCCTGGAGCGTCGTTTTAGACAAGTGATGGGCAAACGTTATGTAACGGCAGACCTTCTGGATCCAAAGGTCGACGTTCGGGCTGACATCACCAATCTGCAATTTCCTGATGCCAGTTTTGACGCCATATATTGCTCCCACGTACTCGAGCATGTGCCCGATGACCATGCCGCAATGCAGGAACTGTTTCGGGTGCTGGACAAAAATGGCCTTGCCATCATCATGGTTCCGCTCAGGGGCGCTACCACCGAGGAAGACTTGACCATCACCGATCCTGAAGAACGCACCCGCCGCTACGGCCAGGCAGATCACGTAAGATATTACGGTATGGACATCGTCGGCAGGCTTGAGGATGTGGGCTTCGAGGTGCAATCCATTGATACCTCCAACGTGTTCACTGCAAAAGACATTGCAACAATGCATCTTGGCCGCGTTCATATTTTTCTCTGCCGCAAGCCGGGCAGCGTTAAAAATCCTGACGCGCACAGGCCAGACACCTCCCGCAAAACGGGGGGGGGGCCGCACTCCGGCGCACTACCAAGGAACTACGCGCTACGGCCCGGCACTGGTCCTCGAACAAAACCGTTAACCGAACTCGCTGGTGAATGCATCCGCCCGTTATGCGCCACATCAACGCCTTGGTGTGCGGCAATGTCGTGGATGGTCCATGGCCAGGGCTTGAAATGCGGATGCAGGCATTGGTTCAAGGAGGCTACTTTTCACGCGGCATATCCATTGGCTGCGGCAACGCATCCAAAGAACTGCAATTGCTACGGAAAGGAATAGTCGGGCGCTTTGACCTGTTCGAACTCAGCCATGAAAGAGTGGCACACGGCAGGGCTGCAGCCGTCAAGGGCGGCGTGGCGGAACGCGCAAGCTTCCATGTTCAGGACGCCTTTGCCAGGGACGAGGCCGATCAGTACGACCTTGTTTACTGGAACAACGCACTGCACCACATGTTTGACGTGCGACAGGCGTTCCTCTGGAGTCGAGAGAAGCTTCGCCCTGGCGGCTGGCTGGTGATGGACGATTACGTCGACGCTACGCGCTTTCAGTGGCCGGACAGCTAATTGTAAACTGCCAGCCGTGTACGCCGGTCTTTACCGGAACGATTGTTGCTCGACCGTGCACAGCCCCAAAGGACATGTCCGACGCACGTGACACGACCCGACTTGGGCAGCATGCGCGCCACAGATCCATCCGAAGCTGCGGATAGCGACAATATCCTTCCAGCTCTACGACAGATTTTCCCTGGCGCACAAATCCGCATGACGGGCGGAGTAGTTTACAATCTGGCCCTCAAGGACATTATCGCCAATTTTGATGATGTCGAGAACGCGGCTAGGCTGGAGGAACTGCTCGTCTATGATGCGGAATTGGCATCTCAGCAACAGACACAGTATGCTTGCGCCTTCGCAACCATATAATTTTCGACCCTGAACTACGGAGCGCCGTGCATGAGTTATGATCCCAAAACGTTCAAGGTAGCCTTTGCTGTCACGGAAGTCGGCCAAAAGGTGGCTGCTGGAGATTACTTCACCGCCCTGGAGCTAGGCAGCGCATTGCGCAAGCTTCTCCGCTGGGAGGTGGTATGGCTGCCAAAGGCTGAGTGGTATAATGTAGGCGATGCCAACGTCCTGATTGCCATGACAGATCATTACGATCTGGGCTCTCTGGGCCCCAACGCGGCAAACTTGATCAAAATATGCTGGATGCGCAACTGGTTTGACCGTTGGGCCGGCAAGCCATACTTTGGCATGTGGGACATCCGACTGTGTTCCTCTCTGAAAGCAGCTGCCCACATTCAGAAGCAATACGGGCACACATCCGCCATACTTCGCATCGCAACCAATCACATCCGGTTCCAGCCACGACCCCAAGAAAAGCTGTATGACTACGTTTTCACCGGAAGTTACTGGGGAGCACCGAGAGACATCGAACTCATAGACCCCGCGGCCATCGGACTTCGTTTTGCTTTGTTCGGCAAAAACTGGGAGCACCATCCTCAGTTTCAATCGTATGCCAAAGGATTTGCTCCATATCACGCCATGCCGAGGATCTATAACCAATCCAGAATACTGATAGATGACGCCAACAACGTCACCAAAGAATGGGGATCGGTAAACAGCAGGGTGTTCGACGCCCTTGCTTCAGGTACGCTGGTGATCACAAACAGCGCCACAGGATCCGCGGAGGTGTTCAAGGGGCATTTGCCGGTGTACGACTCTCCGGAATCACTGCGCGATATCCTCAAAAGCTATCTCGACAACCCCACCCTGTACCAGAGCGTTCTGGAAGGACTGAGAAACAGCATCCTGTCCGATCATACTTACGATATACGGGCACAAGAGCTGGCCAAAATTTTGCTCGCGCATCTCCAGACAACCCAAACCCGGCAGGGCGAGAGATTAACGTCATCCAAGCCGGTGAAAGTCCCGCTGGAACGATCTACGATTGTTTCCATAATCATTCCGGTGTATAATCAGGCACAATTTACGAAAAACTGCCTGAATGCCCTCTTCAACAACACCCCCGAACCGTACGAAATCATCATTGTCGATAACGGCTCCACCGACGACACCACCATTCTCCTAAAGCAGTATGAAGGAAGAATCCGGGTCATCCGCAATGCCCAGAACCAAGGGTTTGCCAGTGCGTGCAACAGTGGAGCCGAGGCAGCACATGCGCCGCTTTTGCTTTTCCTCAACAATGACACCGAAGTACAGCCCGGTTGGTTGCCCCCGCTACTGGCCATGGCGGCACGTCCCACTGTGGGGGCGGTAGGCAGTCGACTTCTTTTCCCAGATGACAGCATACAGCATGCCGGCGTGCTCATAGTTGAGCGCCGAGGAGTTGTATCATTGTTACCAAGACACCCCTTCATTGGAGAAAATCAAGCAGCGGCATCTCCCGTAAAAGCCACCAGCATGCAGGCGGTGACCGCTGCCTGCATGCTGGTGAAAGCTGAAGATTTTGATGATGTAGGGGGGTTTGACAATGCGTACTGGAACGGTTGCGAAGATGTAGACCTGTGCTTCAAGCTGGCACAGCTCGGCAAAAAAGTTGTCTATGAGCCTTCAAGCGTGGTCGTGCATCATGAAGGCAAAAGCGGACATGAACGCACTGTAGCGATCACCACCAATAACGCTCGGTTGCGCAGCCGATGGGAAGGACTGATTGCTCCGGACATCTGCGACATTGACGGGATTGTCATTCCTGCCGAAGGACTCGCGCGCCGTATTCGAGACGGAGGCGATCTAGCTCCTGACGAAACATACGGCGAACAGGTGAGTGCGTGGTGGAACCGATATCGCACCAGATACCTTTCCTCAAAGCAAAGAATGTCAAGATCCAACCGCATTGCGGTGCGAATCTGCACCCCCTCAAGACAAAGTCTAGGTTGGGGCGATACGAGTTTTGGTCAGGAGTTGGCGGCGGCTTTTGCCCGTATCGGTCACAATGCCGAAGTGTTGTTCAAGAACGAATGGGACTATGGGGGGCACGACATTTCCATCCACCTCCGCGGTGTCTACCGCCATTATCCCCGATCTGGCGACAAAAACATTCTTTGGATCATCAGCCATCCCGAACTGATTACCAAAGATGAACTGGACAGCTACGATCTGGTCTTGTGCGCTTCGTCCTACTTCCTACCCCAGATCGAACTGATCACCTCAACTCCTTGTTATTTTCTGCCACAGGCCGCGCACCACGGCTTTGTGATGCAAAAACGGCAACCATCGGCAACTCAACTGGATTTGCTGTTCGTAGGCAACAACTATGCCTACAAGGAAAATCGAAGACGCCAAATCGTGCAGGACGTATTGGACGCAGGGCAAGGCGCGTCCTTGCGTGTTATTGGCCGCGACTGGAAAGGGTACCTCCCTGCCGCCATTCTGCTCGAAGAATTTGTTCCTCAGGAGATCTTACCACGATTTTACTCCATGGCACGTATCAACCTGAATGACCATCATCCCGCTATGGCGCGGGATGGATTCATAAACAACAGGACGTATGACATTGGCGCCTTAGGACTGTTTCAGATCAGCAACGCTGTTCCAGGCATCGACAACCTTGGCGTTGTAACATACAATAATGCAATAGATTTACGACATAAAATTGAATATTATATTAATAATGAAAATTCGAGAAAAGAAATAGCAGCGCATAGCCGTAACATGTGCAAAAACGAAACATTTGAAGCAAGAGTTAAAAAAATAATTGATATAATCTAACAAGACAAAATTTTTATTATAAAATAAAAACAAAATTATAAACACGACAACACAAAATAACAAGCACTAACTCTACATAAAACTTTCAATCCATAAAAATGGACTATTAGTAAATTAATACCATAGACATAAACACAATAATATCACAACATACATTCTCATCAAAAGATATAAACACAGTTCTCGACATAAGATGCAGGCACGGGAGACTGGATCATACACTTTTACGCAATAAAGCCTTAACCGGAACATACTATGAAATAGACATCTTGCCCGAACACGCTTCATGGTGCAAACAATCCCTGAGTCCACACGGACCATTTTATTTCAGACACATAGGCATTCACAACGCACGATACAACCCATCCGGAAAATATCATGCCAGAGACCTGGGCTTTTCAGACATGCAAAAAGTCGACGTTGTGACATCTTACAGTGCATTCAAACACATACACCAAGAAGATATCCGTTTAGATATAAAAAAAAAGCCAAATCAACATTAAAAAAACACGGGAAAATTGCTATTTACCGCATTTTTGCAAAATAAAACAAGTATCACCGGAGAAAAAAAGGGACATTAAGCTATCCAATGAAATTTGAATTAAATTCACACACAAAATACTACAACATTGAAGATTCACTCCACGCAATTGATTACAAAAAAGATTTTCTAACTTCATGATTACGTCTTATGAACTAAAAATTGAAAAAAATATACTTGGTGAATAGTGCGAAAATACTTTTCTCAGCAACATCGACCTATTTCAGGATTTAATAATCGCAGCACAATAAAAATTATATTTTATATAGACAACAAAACAGTCACAATACAAAATTCAAAAATCTACAAAGTAGCACTCAACTTACCTTATTCAAAGGCAATTACAAAACCCACCATAAAACCGCAACAATCCGCATTCCAACGTTGCGACCAACCAACCGACGAACCACATGTAAAAACACCCAAACAAGCAACACCATGCACTGACGGGCACCAGACCAAAAATTTCCCAGGGGAGACACCGCCACCCCCACTATCGCCAGAAACGGCACAAATCATGCAATATTTTCACATCAGACCCGCATCCCTGCTGTCAAAACACCTGCACCGGGTTCATCCCGCGAACAGAGAGTACGACATAACCGCAGACAGAAATAATTAAATATCAAAAAAGCATCACTTATTCATAGCAAATACAAATAATGAGAATCAGCATGACAACAGCACCTCCAACACCCCAAAAAAGCCTAGAAGACACGGTATCGCGTAACTTCGAGTCAACGAAGCACCCACATAAAATCTTCGAAGATGCGGTAGATTTTCTTACATACAAAGGAGAGTCCGCAATACTCTCTGAATGGATAATTAAATATCTAACAGCAAATGCTACAATACAAAAACCAAACAAAAGCAAACCAACTGTAAGCATAATTATCCCATGTCACAACTACGGACACTATTTAACAGAATGTATAAACAGCATACTTGTGCAAACATACACCTCTTGGGAAGCAATAATTATCAACGATGGGAGCACCGACAACACCCATGAAATCGCTTTAAATTTTATTACGCAATACCCAAACCACTCAATTCGTTACATCGCGCAAGAATGCCACGGAATCGTTCAACCACGAAATCGTGGAGTAACGCTAGCCAGAGGCGAGTTCATCCTCCCTCTGGACGCTGACGACATCATTGCTCCTGATTTTTTAAACAGAACAGTATCAACACTGCTTAAACATCCTGAATTTGGCTATGTCAGCACCAAGGCCCTTTTTTTCGGCACTGTCAACAGTATATGGCCATCAGAACCATTCAATTGGATCAACCAATTCGTAACTAATCAACAAACAAATTCTACACTTTACAGAAAAACGATGTGGAAAGACATTGGCGGATATAATGAAAAAATGATCCATGGATATATGGATTGGGAATTTTGGATAAGAGCCACAAAGAACGGTTGGGTAGGAACGCAAATACCCGAGCCGCTTTTTTTTTATAGAAGAAAAACAGACTCAGTTGTAATGCGAGCTAAAAGTAAAGACATACGCATAAAAGAACAAATCGTAAAATTACATCCAGACGTATACGACACCACCAAGCTCAG
Source organism: Deltaproteobacteria bacterium HGW-Deltaproteobacteria-18 (assembly GCA_002841885.1). NCBI lineage: Bacteria > Deltaproteobacteria > Deltaproteobacteria bacterium HGW-Deltaproteobacteria-18. Next base: position 16,968 of record PHBE01000020.1, on the reverse strand, counting down.
CCAGGTCAAAGACGAGATGTGTCGTCAGAATTGGATTCCAGCATCGTTAATTCGTAATGATTTTAGAATTAAAGAAATTTCAAGCAACTCCATCAAAAACATTCAACAATTCCAAGCTGAAAAAATACTTCTGAATCTACTCGAACAACTGCTGCCGTCCATGAAAGCGTTATTCACCAAGCCTGAAGCGGGCACTGGCGACCCTTCGGTTTTCCACGACTTGTCGTCCAGATTATCCAAAAAATCAGAAGAATTTTTAGAACGCGGCGAACCTGAAAAAGCCATTGAATTCGCCGCATCCCTTTTAGCGCTCTTCCCCACCAATACCACCGCGGCCACCTTAACTATACAGATCCTCACACGAAGCTCAAAAATACAAGAAGCCTACTCCCTTGCCAAACACTACCAGGCATTATTCCCAACGGATCGCCCTCTTCGCACAATCACCGCAACTCTTTTAAAAATATCCGCGCTGATTACATCGAACTCGGCCAGAGCCATGGCCCTGCTTGATGCGGCATGCATACTCTCACCGGGAACAAAGGAATTATTGGCTGAATTCGCATCCCTCGCTAATGAAAAAGGCCAATCGGAAACTGCAAGACATGCGCTAGCAATGATTCGTAACAAACCAACTACGACAGACTTTGATACTCCTTCTATCTGGTACGTAACTGATATATTTGGATTTGGCGCCGGAGGCGTCAACGGAGTAACACAAGCTAAATTCATGACACTCTCCTCCATTATCCGAGGCATTAACGGACCGCATGTGACTGTAATAACCAAGTGGCATTCTGATCTTCCAGAGGCCCTTGCAGAATTTGCCACGTTTTCCGAGCACGTTTGCGGAGACGATGGATTTCGCTGGCCCTTGTGGATCACCTTGGAACAAGGACAAGAACCAAGCCAAAATCCTCGATGGCATTATTCAGAAAATCCACAATTGATCATTGAGGAAGGAGTTCTTTTGGAAGGTCATCGCTTCCTAAATGACTTACCAAATATACCGACATGCCCCAAGGCATTTATTCACCACACTTCACCTCAACAATACACTGGAGACTTTGAATACAAGAATTTACTTGATGAAGGACTAATCGCATTTAGCCAATATGATCATCACGTATGCGTTTCGAGAAACGTAATACACGATTGGATAAAGATTGATGCCCTAAGTCAAAAAAAATGGACACACATCCCTAACTGCGCGCCAGAAGAGGAAGCAAATCGACTTTTAGAAATTGACAAGAACACACTTCGCAATTCACTCGGCCTTTCAAATGACTCGATGATATACATATGCCTCGCCAGTGTTCAAACACGCAAAGGCCACGACATTCTTCTTGAACAGATGAAAACAGTAATTTCTGAAGTTAAAAATGCACAATTACTCTGCATAGGACCAATTCACGAAGAATGGAGTGGGCAAGATATCGTAAAATATTCGCGTAAACATTTTGATCTTAATCAAGTGCGTTTTTTAGGAGTTCGACGTAACGCCCTTGAATATATTCGAGCTTGCGACTGCTTGGTTTTACCATCAAGAGAAGAAGCTTTGCCTTTGGTTATACTAGAAGCGATGGCCTTAAACATACCTTGTATAGCATCAAATGTTAATGGTATTCCAGAGCTTGTACAACACGGAGTTACAGGCCTCCTTTTTTCATTAGAAAATCAAAACGAATTGGCACTCCACATGATTACTCTTGCCAATAACACCGAACTAGCACACAGCATGGGAAGTAATGCTGGAAAACGATACAAAGAGTTATTTCAAAGAAAACTTCATGCATCTCGATGGAAGAAATTTATTGAATCAATAATCATAGAACAGTAATTATTAATTAACTAAAAGTATATTGTTACATAATCATTTATTCTTCGTATTTAATAAAAAAAATTAAAATTTAATTACATCTATTATTTTAGATAAACTTTCACGAATAAATCAAATCATATATTTGAAAAAAAATAAAAAATAAAATACAAAACTAGACAAATTGATTTTGAAAAATCATCGCCATTCAACTTTAAAAATACAGCACCACATGGATATCCACTTCTTCCAACGCGTCATGAGTCTTCTTGAAACCGCACCAGCCATCTGGGCAGCCCAACGACTCTTAGACGGCACGCCTAACAGGGCGCGCCTCCGATTGGCGCAATCTTTTCTACTCCAGGCGCTCGAAATCTGTCCCTTCGATCCAGACCTGAGCAGACTGGCTCAGACTTTATCCCACCAAGCCGCTGCCCCATGGATAACAGCACCAGTCCAAGGCCCGACCTTGATACAAATCCAGCCCATCCTCGACGCATCACCGCCCGAGGCTTTAATAGCCATGGCTGAAAAGACGGACACTCCTCCCATCCTCACCCACATGGCACTGGCGTCGATCTGGGCCACATGCAATTCTGCGGACCGTTATTCCGAGCTTGTTCATGCTGTTGCAGGGCACGACCCGGACAACCGAGGTCTGCCGTTGCTGGCCTGGGGACTCCATGCTCTGGGACAAGACGATGCCGCCATTATCAAAAACGGCCCTCCGTCATTCTTGGGCGAGGCACTCAAGGCTCATTTGGCAGGACAGGACGGGGACAGAGCGCTGCTTCACCTCCAGCGAGCCTTGGAACTCGAACCCAGCCTGCCGCATCTCGTCGAGCGCATAGCCCAGCTGGACCTTCTGACCCGTCCGCTGCCTGACCCGAATGATTTCCGGGTGCATATCCTCTTCTACAGCTTCAACAAGCTCGAAACCACCATCGCCACCCTGCGCAGCCTTCTGGCCTCAGACATAGGCCCCGCCAAAATCACGCTGCTCAACAACGGCTCCACGGCCTTCGACCCGGAGGAATTTTCTGCCGCCGTGGCCAGTGTGGCCCAGGGCCGCGCGGTCGAACTCATCCACCTGCCGGTCAACATCGGCGCCCCGGCCGCCAGGAACTGGCTGTATCGGCTGCCGCAGGTGCAGGAGGCCGACTATGTCGCCTTTCTGGACGACGACGTCCTGCTTCCTTCCTCCTGGTTGCGCATGTACCTGCAGGACATGGCCGACCACCCCGAGGTCTGCGCCGTAGGGCCAAAGGGTCTGAACCCCAATCCCTTCCGCACGATCCAGTACATCTGGCGCTATTTCGAGGAAGCCGGCGAACGCAAGATCCGCTTCACCAACAACGCACCCATGAATCTCGACCTCGGCCAGTACGACGGACGTCGCCCTTGCCTGTCGGTCATGGGCTGCTGTCATATGTTTGACAGGCGCAAACTCGCCCGTTTGGGCGTTCCGGATTTCGACGTGCGCTTCACTCCCTCGCAAGTCGACGACCTCGAACGCGACATCCAGATCTGGAAACACGGAGGACAAGTTCTTTACGACGGACGCGTGGAAGTGGTGCACATGCAGGACGCAGGACGCACGGCGCCCAAGACGGAAGCTGCCTGGGGGCATGTCTGGGGCAACCACATGAAGATGGAGTTCAAGTTCACGGGCAGGGAACTGCGGGACATCGACGAGAAGGTCCGGGCCGTGGAGGAGAAACACTGGCAGGACTGCTTAGCCAAGGCGTGGGACCTACTGCCCGACAACTGCCGTAAGTTCTGGGCGGAGCAAAGCGAGCAATGAGGGAAGCAGGCTCAAATCTCCTGACTCGACTCAAGGACCTCCTCCCTGAATGGCCCACGGGCCTGGCCGGGCGAAGGCTCATGCTTCGTCACATGGGCAGCCTTCTGGGTCTTCCCCAGACTGCGGATTTCCTTGCACTGGGACACAATCTGGCATTCTGGCGTTGGCAGTTTCTTCCATGGGACCGGCAAACCATCGACACTGCCTCGGCCTTGGCAAAGCTGTCCACCCAGTCCCCCCTCCCCGCCTGGACTCTGGAACAATCTCACGTCAATCAGCACTTCGTCCCGGCCATCCTGGCCATCGCGGAGGGGAGGGCAGATGCTGTCGCCGAACTGTGGATGAAGCACGGCGCAACCTCGGGGCATTCCACGTGGCTGGGAGAAACCTGCCTTTTTTTCATGCAACTGGGTGACGAGGCTCGCGCAAGGATGGTGCTCGAAACGACCACTCTTCCCGACAATCACCCTGTGTGTCTCCACCTGCAGGCGTTGCTTGCGTTTTGCTACGCTCTCCCGGAATCCGCAATCCTGACAATCCGCAACCTGCCCGAAGAGTTCCGCTGGATACGGAGCCTTCTGGAAGCGCAGTGCCTGCTCAGACTGGGTGACCGGGCCGGCACAGTTTTGCTGCAGAAGCTCTGGCGCGAGATTCCCTGGCACCCCAACCTGACCCTCAAGCTCCACGACCTGCTTGTGCCGAAAACCGCCCCGGCCCCGCCCAATGCCGACACCGCGGTTCTGATCTACTCCTGGAACAATGCCGACCTGCTGGAAAAAACCCTGCAAAGCCTGGCGGAGAGCTCCTTTGGTGCGGCATCCGTCCTGATCCTCGACAACGGGTCTGCGGACCACACGCCGACCGTCGTGCAGGCCTCCGCACAACTGTTCGCAGAGCGTCTGAAGAGTTTTCGCCTGCCGGTGAACATCGGCGCTCCGGGAGCTCGAAACTGGCTGCTCCGGCATCCAGAAACAAGCCGTTTCCGCAGACTCGCCTTCGTGGACGACGACGTCCTCCTGCCGCCCGACTGGCTCGGCGAACTCGCGGCGCACGCCCGACGCTCGCCGCGCGGCACCATCGTCGGATGCCGCATCATGGACCAGTCGCCGCGTCGTACCGTGCAGGTGGCTGACGTCAACCTGCTCGCGCCCGATCCGGACGGGGAATTCCTGATCGCCAACGCCGGGTGCGGCGAACTGGATCTCGGCCTGCACGAGTACACCCGCCCCTGCCTGTCCGTGACGGGGTGCTGCCATCTGCTGGACCGCGAACGTGCGGAGGAACTGGGCGGATTCGACCTGCGCTTCAATCCCTCGCAATTCGACGACTTCGAACTGGACCTGCGCAACGCGCTGGGCAGCGGGCACGCTTTCTACGCCGGCCGGACGGCCATCAGGCACTGCCAGCGGTCGAGCCTGAGCCAGGCCGACAGCGACGCCAAGCAGGGTCACATCCAGGGCAATCTGCTCAAGCTCAATTCCAAATACACCCCGGAACAAAAAGCCGAACTGCTGTGCATTAACCGCAAACTGCTCTGGGACGACCTCTTGGCCAAGACACGGGACTTGGAGAATCTATGAACCTTCGCGTTTCGGAAGACGGGTAAGGGCTGCTCGCAAACGCCGCCCTGGCCCTGGAAGGATTGTTCCAGCGCAGTCAATTCTTTCCAAGCATCGAAAACTATCGGCATCTGCAGAAAGCAGCGGCGGGCTTCACCCAATCCGGTACGTCCGTTCCTCCCGTCCCTGCACCATCCGTTCAACCCACTCCACGCCCTGCATGACGGAGTGGTCCATGTTGGCCACTTCGTACTTCCAGCCGCCGAAGCGTCCGCGCGAAAAGACCCGACGTTCTTCCAGCCAAGGCTGCAACACGCCAAGAGCCCGGTCCCGGCCCAGTGTCGGCACCGGATAGCCGTAATCAACGTTCATCTCCCACGTGGAGACGATGGCGTCATCCGCCCGCACAAGGGTCGTCTCCTTGAGGCCGTCGATGACCTTGTCCTGCATCCCTCCCAGATTCTCGGGTTTGCGCCTGGACGAAGAAACCTCGCTCATGAAGCCCATCTGGCTGCCCGGCATGGCGACGTTATTGGGCGAATAGTTGTGGAAATTCGTCACCCTGTAAAACGGACAGTTCGACTCGGGAAAATACATCCAGCACGTCGGATCTTGGCGCAACCCGTCCACGCCCACACCGGAAACGAAAACGCTGTTATGCTCCAGGTCGGCTGCGGCGCGGTGCAACTCGTCGGATTCGGGCCGGATCCAGTCCTGAACGAGCCTGTCCAGAGGGCCGGTGTTCAGAAGATATTCCCATTCCACCCGCTCCCCGCCGGCGAGTTCCACGGTCTTCCCTTCAAGGTCCACCCGCACAACGTGGGCGTTCAGCCGTAGATGCCCCCCCGCGCTGGCTGCCAGACGGTTGAAGATGTCACCCGTGCCGCCGTGTAGAGGAAAGCGGAACGTGTTGTTCGGCCCCCAGCCCGCGTCATCGAGACCAAGAATGAGGTTCTTGAGCACCCCTTCCAGATCGACCACGGACACCCGCTCGCCGATCCAGGAATACTGCATGAGTTCCGGCGGAGTAGCCCAGACCTTGAAATTGTAAGGCCGCATGAAAAGACGCGCGATGCCTGCCCCGAAAACGTAGTCGATCCAGTCGCTAAAGTTAGCGAGTTGCGGAGAACGCTCCCGGAGCAGTCCCTGCACACACTCCCAAACCAGCTCCCTTGGAAGATGGCGAATGTTGTTCTGGAACGGGTACGGCACCCACGTGTCGGCCATGCGTACCCGGGCGATGCGCTGATGTTCGAGCCGTTCGCCCCCGAGCAGGTCGTCGAGCAGGCTGTTGAAGTACTCGTAGCGCGAAAACACCACATGCCCGCCGATGTCCCAGGTGAAGCCGGCGGAGTCCCTGAAGCTCGCGGCCAACCCGCCGGCATGGCCGTCCCTTTCCAGGATCACGAAATCCCTCTCGCCGAGTTCAAGCAACCTGTGCGCCGCACCGAGCCCCGTAGGACCAGCGCCGATGATCACGTATTTCATCCGTCCCCCTCGGTCAGCCAGCGCATGACCCTGTCGCGCTTCTTCATGAAATCCCGAAGCAACACCTCGGACTCCCAGGCCATAATCCGGCCGTATTCCTCTGCGGAGTATTTCATCTGCAGTTTGTGCATGTTACCCAACGCATTGCCGAACTCCGGGGTACTCGTGTACGAGCTTTTGCCTGTCCGCTTCTTGTGCCGGATACTCAGGAAACCCTGATAGACGGCATAACTGCCGTTCATGTTGAGGCGGATGTCATGTTCCAGGTCATCAAATTGGGAAGGCGAAAAGCGCAGATCGAACCCGCCGCTCTCCTGCAACCGGTCCATGCGGAAGAGATGGCAACAGCCCGTGACCGAGGCGCAGGGCCGCATGTAATCGAACTGCCCGAAATCCAGGGTCTGATGCTGCAAATCCGAAACTTTGAAGCGCCGATTCCCTTGCTCCGCCTCTTCGAAAAGGGGCGGCAACAGATGCAGATCCACGCTCTGCAGCACGCCGGGCTGGGCATGATCGACCACCTTGCAGCCCCACACCCCGGCCTCTGGATAGGCCTGCACTGCCACGCCAAGCCTGCCCAGCCAATCGCCGGGCAACTCAACGTCGTCATCCAGATAGACCATCCACCGGCACTCGCGGATTTCAGGCACGCTCATGAGCCAGTTCCGGGCCGCCGGGGCCCCTATGTTGACGTGCAGCGAAATGCGGTGCAACCGCGCCCCCGCCTTGTCCTGCCACGCGGCAAGTACAGCGGCGGTGCCATCCGTGCTTCCGTTGTCCAGTACCCAGACGGGATTATCGCCAATGTCCGAGGCGAACAGGCTCTCCAATGTCACATCCAACTCCGCGGCCTTGTTGAAAGAGTAGAGGGCGATGGCTACCTTGCCATCCAATCTTTCCCGGCGGCTGCCTGAATTCTCCCTGACATCGAAAAGGCGCAGCGTTTCCCCAACCATCCAGGGCGCTTGAGACAGGGCGTCGCGCCACAGGGCGCGCGCCTCGTCCTGTCGCCCCCCGGCCCACATCCGCTCCGCCCGCCGCCAGAACGCGTCCCAGCCCAAGGCCTTGCCATAGGATCCGCAGGCGGCGTCCTGTTGCCCGGAAATCCAGGTTACGTCTCCGGCCAGGAGCTTGCGACAGGGTTCAAGTCCGGACCAGTCCTGACGCAGCACGAACCCAAGGAGTTCCTGATCCTGCTCAAACATTCCCAACGTAAGAGCCTGCTGCCACCAGTACAGATTGCCCTGGTCCTTGCCGAACTGGGTCAGCAGAAATCGCCTGATCTTCTCGGTATCTCGACTCTCAGCCAGACGGCTATAGTAACGCAAGTCATCGGGCTTGCGCCATCTCTCCGCCACGTGTCGCAGCAAAGCCTTGTTCCTGGCGTTCACGCGGGGCCACTTCTCATCGAGGCTCAAAAGCTGGGCCGCAATCTGCCCGTCAAGCGGATCCTTGCTCCAGGCGGCCTGCAAAAGATCAAGTCCCAGGTCCAGAAATATTCCTTGCGTGCCGCCTGACTGGGCCTGAGCCCCGACAAGCAGTTCCTGAGCCAGATGCATCAGATGCAACTTGCCCTCGCTGCCGACGAGCAGCCCCCGTTTTACGGACTCGGGCAGAAGATTCCACGTGACAGCGAATGCATCCATTTCAGTACTCCGAATATTCAAGGCTCAGTCGGTTAAAAATCTGCCGATGATCCGGCCCTAGCCGGGCGGACAAGAAAGCATGCTCCTGCCGGGCGGCCTCGTCCATAAAACCGGGTATGGTACGAGCGGTTTCGTGATAATGATGACGCATGACCAGGGTATGGTCCACGGCCAGGCCCCAGCCCAGACCCGGGGCAGGCAGAGAAAACATCACATCCACTCCGTAGCCCAGAGGGTTGTCCGACCAGTCGAGTCCGGCCTCGCGCCAGTATGCAAGGGAAATGAGCGGCGCGATGCCGTCCATATACGCCACGGTTCGAAAATCCCCTCCGGCCAGACACTCCATATGCCTGTGATACGGATTGACGTTTACTGCAGGAGAATACACGGCCACCCTGCCGATGCGCTTTTCAATCTGCTGCAATCGATGCCAAGCATAACCCACGACGGGACCGCTCCGCAAAAACACGATATCGTTGTTCAAAAACCATAAATGCGAAAAACCTTCGGAGGCGGCCTGCTCCAGCATATGCGCCAGCGCTCCGGCCCAGTATGTGTTCCCGGCCACCCGCTTCCACGCCTGCGGATAGGGTTCCGGGGCGGCGTTATCAAGCACGCGGACATCTCTCCCGCCCAACTGCGTCTGAAGCTGCGCATGCAGACGAGCCGTAGTCCGCACCGCTCCATAGTGCAGAATGACCGTCAACAGTCTTGCGTTCTCGACGGTCATAGCTTGACCAACTCCCCCAACTGATCTGCCTGCCCATAGGCCGCGACTGTACGCTGAGCATTCTGTCCAATTGCCGATAGCACCAATCCTCCAGTCCTCTTCACGGCCATGGCCCGCTCCAATCCAAGCGCAGCGCCCAATACGTCCCCGTCCGCCGACCACCAGCCGTTGCCAGTCCAGAGCACATCACGCAGCGCATACCCATGCGGCGCATAGCCGTGCATCTCGATCTGACGCATGTAATCCCAGCCGCCAAAGCCGGTGAAACCCACGCACAGGCAGCCGCAGGCCATGGCCTCCAAGGGTGGGAGCGGGCAGCCTTCGGGGAAGCCCGTAACCAGAAAAACATGGCAGGAACGCAGCGTCTCGGCCACGCCGGGACGGTCCAGACCGTGGATGGGCACCCACTGCACCTGGGCCTTGGGGTTGCGCTCCTCGAAGATACGCCGGATCTGTTCGGCCAGAGCCTTGTTCTTGCGCGGCATGAAGCCGATGCGGAGCGTTCCGCCGGGCTTGGATTCAGGGGGGTGGAAGAGCCCGGAGTCCAAGGCCGGGCGAATGATCGGCGGGCGCTCGCCCAGCACCTGTTCCATGTGCCAGGCCACGGGGCCTGACACTGCTATAAACTCCACAGGCAAATCCCGCCAGTGCACTCCCGGCTCCAGGCCATGAAAGAGATAGGACCAATTCTGGCAGTAGACCAGGGTCCTGCATCCGCGCTTCAGACCCAGCACCAGGGCGTTGGGCCAGCCCTCGGGGACCACGTAGGATTCCCCTTCCTTCATGCCTGCCTCGCCCGCCCTGACCCACGGCAGGCCCTGGCATTCAATCCCGACAGGAGGATTTTCCCAATACAGAATACCCCCGAGCCGGCCCAGGTTCTGCAACTGCCGGGCGATCTGTAAGAGCACCATGCACCCGCCGGACATGACCCCCAGGGGCGGATAGAAAATCCACACTTTCATGCCCCCCCCTGCCTCCCGGACTGAAATTTGACTGAAACTGAAGTCATGCTGTCCGGTTAGCAAAATAAAGGCCACGGCTCAAAACGACATTTCTTTGGATCCATCAAATCACTCCGAATCAACCAGACTCTCACCTCGTCCCTCTGCTCCTGATCCCACCGAGAAATTTAAGATCACTAAAAATTGGAGATCGATCCCTAGCGATGACGCTCTTGCCAAGCGCTTCTATCTGGCCTTACAAAACATCAGTCGAAAGTGGACCTTGCTGATTCAAGATTGAAAGACCGCGTTGATCAGATTCAGTGCCCCGTTTAAAGACAGGGTGAAAAGTCTTTAACAGAACCGCTTACACAAATTCCGGACACCTTTGATAATGCCAACACAACCCAGCAGAGCATCCATCATAATCCCTGTGTTCAATCAATGGGAATTCACTTCGACGTGCCTGCATTCGTTACGCAGGCACACAGCGGAGAATATCGAAATCATCGTCGTCGACAACGCGTCGACGGATCAAACCCGAGAAGAGCTAGACGCATTGGGGGCATCACTTTGGGGCGATTCTTTCCGAGCAATCCATTGCGACCTCAATCATGGCTTTGCCCATGCCTGCAACCTCGGCGCGAATGCGGCCGCATCCCAAACGCTCTTATTCCTGAACAACGACACGGAGTTGACTCCCAACTGGCTTCCGCCGTTGCTTGAAGCTCTGGACGAGGATGCAAGCCTGGGCGGTGTCGGCCCGTTGCTCCTTTATCCGGGCAGCAATCTGGTCCAGCATCTGGGCATTGCCTTTCTGCCCGGAGCGCAGGTGGAGCACCTTTACGAATATTTTCCCGCCGTACACCCACTGATCTTTGCCTCAAGACACCCCAAAGCCATCACCGCGGCGGCGCTGTGCATGCCCAAAAAAATCTTCATGGACGCAGGCGGTTTCTTCGAAGGCTACAAAAACGGCTGCGAAGATATTGACCTTTGTCTGACCCTTGGCGCCAAGGGCTACCGGTTTCGCTGCGTCCCGGAAAGCACCGTCTACCACCATACCAGTCAGACCGTGGGACGTTTCGACAACGACCAGCCCAATTCCGCGCTGCTGCTGTCGAGACACGGGCAGAATCTGACCCCCGACATCCACCATCATGCGCTTGGCGACGGCTACGATATCCGTCTCAACGAATGGCTGCTCGCCTCCGTCTGCCTGTCTCCCGAGCGTGCGACAGCGCTTGACGCCAAGGCCAATGGCGACAATCCACGCCTGTGGCTGGACATGCTCGACCGCGAACCCCTGTGGGAGAAAGGTTACGATCTTCTGGCAGGATGGCTCGATGCGCAGCGCTCTTTTCAGGAAGCCCTGCACATCCGAACCCTGGCGGCGCATTATCACCCGAGCCAGGTGCGCTACATACAGCTGCTCAAGGCGGCCCAGAAAGCAGGCAAGCCTGAACTGGCGCAGCATGCGCTGGAAAAGCTGGAAAAGATCGCAACGGAATCCAAGGATCTGCACCGCAAGGCCATTCGTCGCGTGCAATGGGCAAAATCTTCCGGCGAACCGTTTTGGGAAAAACTCTACCTGGACTGGCTTTCACAGCACGGGACTGCCGCAGGGCGCTGAAAATTTGCGAACAGCAGGGAATTCGCCAGCCCTGAAAAAAAGACACATATCTAAATAAATCGGAGCTTACTCGACATTAATACTCTTAAAAAAGGCCACGCATCACGCATGGCCTCAAAATAAATCCCCCTACCCGGTGTAAGGGACGAGCCCCTTGCGGGATGCGGGGCGGCGCCCCGCTCTCCCTTCTACTTCTCGTCCTTGGCCCGGATTTCAGCGCGTTTGATCTTGCCGCTGATGGTTTTGGGCAGTTCCTTCACGTAGTCGATGATACGCGGGTATTTGTAGGGAGCAGTCACTTTCTTGACGTGGTTCTGCAGCTCTTTGGTCAGTTCCGGCGAGGGCTCGTAGCCTGCAGCCAGGGTGATGGAGGCCTTGACGGCCTGGCCGCGGTCTGGGTCGGGCACGCCGGTCACGGCCGCTTCGACCACGGCGGGATGGGTGATGAGGGCGCTTTCGACCTCGAAGGGGCCGATGCGGTAGCCGGAGCTTTTGATGAGGTCATCGATGCGGCCCAGGAACCAGAAGTAGCCGTCCTCGTCCATCCAGGCCTTGTCGCCGGTGCGGTAGAAGCCGCCGTTCATGACGCTTGCGGTCTTGGCTTCGTCCTGCAGGTAACAGGAGAAGAGGCCCACGGGCCGCTCGGGGTCGATGCGGATGCAGATCTCCCCTTCCACGCCGGGGGGGCAGGGTTCGTCGTTCTCGTCCAGGAGGCGGATGTCCCAGCCGGGGCAGGGCTTGCCGATGGAGCCGGCCTTGGGTTTCATGAACGGGAAGGTGGCGATCTGCAGGGTGGTTTCGGTCTGCCCGTAGCCTTCGTAGATGGGCATGCCCATTTTCTCCACCCAGGTCTCGAACACGCTGTCGTTCAAGAGCTCGCCCGCCGTGGTGCAATGGCGCAGCGCGGAAAGATCGTAAGCTTCCAGATCCTCACGGATAAGGAACCGGTAGACCGTGGGCGGCGCGCAGAAATTGGTGACCTTGTGGTCGGCGATGACCTTAAGGAGCCTCGCCGGTTCGAACTTGCCCCTAAAATCCCAGACAAAGACCACGCCCCCGGCCAGCCATTGCCCGTAGAACTTGCCCCAAGTGGACTTGGCCCAGCCCGTGTCGGCCAGGGTCAGGTGCAGGTTGCCGGGCTCTATGTCGTGCCAGTAGGAACCGGTCATGATGTGCCCGAAGGGGTAGTTGAAATTGTGCAGCACCATCTTGGGGTGCCCTGTGGTGCCGGAAGAAAAGAAGATGGTCGCCGGGTCCTCGCCGCAGGCCGCGTCGGCCGGGCGGGGAAATGTGGGCGCCGCGTCGGCGACGATTTGCGAAAAGCTGTGCCAGTCGCCTTCAGCCTGCGCAATGCCCGCCAGCACCTGCACGGTCAGGCTCGGGCAATCGGGCTTGGCCGCCTCCACGGTGGCGCGCACGGAGGTGTCGACGATGGCGCCCTTGATGGAAGCGAAATTGACCCGGTAGGTGATATCTTTGGCGGTCAGCAGCGCCGGTGACGGCACTCCAAGGGCCCCGAGCTTGTGCAGGGCGAGCATGACGGTCCAGAACTCGACACGGCGGTGCAGGATGATCATGACCTTGTCGCCGCGACCGATGCCGAGGCTTTTTAACGCTCCAGCCAGGCGGCTCGACTGCTCGGAAAAATAACCGAAAGTGTATTCGCAGCGCACATCGGCGTCGTCCACATGGACCATGGCCAGACGCGCCGGGTCTGCTGCTGCGGCGGCGTCGACCATGTCGAAGGCGAAATTGTACTTGTCCGGGATGGTCAGGGAAAAGGATGCCTGAAACTCTTCATAAGACGAAGGACGCAGTTTTGTATGCATGGGTACTCCGATGGTGTTGGATTGATTTTCCGGGATGACGGCTTGCGGGGTGCGAACAGTGGGGGTCCGCACCCTAGATAATCACATCCAGAAACTCGGCCGGTTGGCCGTCCATACCACGCAGGGCGTGAGGAGTACGCGAGGTGAAATACAGGCTGTCGCCGGGCTCCATGACATGAACCGTGGAACCGAGGGTGATTTCGAGCTTGCCGGAGAGGACATAGATGAATTCCTGTCCGGGATGCTCGTTGAAGGTCAGGGCGTGTTTGTCCTTGGCAGGGACGGTGACGACGAAGGGCTCCATCTTGCGGCCGACGAAGCGGTAGGCCAGGCTCTTGTAGTCATAGTCCTTGCGCCGCTCCACGCTCATGCCCTTGCCCTTCTTGACCAGGGACGCGGTGTGCAGATGGGCTTCCTTGCCGGACATGAGCACGGTCAGGTCGACCTGAAAGGCCTGGGCCACGTTGAAAAGATAACTGACCGGAATTTCCTGCTCTCCGGACTCGTACCCGAGGACATCAGCGGACGTCACGCCCACTTGCGCGGCCATATCCTCCTCGCTCAAATCCATGGCGTCCCGCAGCCCCCGCAAACGGGGCGCAATATCCTTATAGGCGGGTTGTTGCGCATCCATAGTCTGCTCCTTGTACTGAAAAATGTATGAAAACAGGGGCAGAAATTACGGACTTTGCGCTCAAAAAGCAATGCGCAAGCGATAATCGAGTAAGGATTTCTGCTTATCAGCTACACTTCAACAACAGAGTTTTCGCAATTGCCGTATTCGCTGTAGCAATAGGAATCCGCGCTCCAGTCATTCTCCCAGCGGTCGTCGTCGAGCAGGTAGCGAAACTGGTACGAGTTTCCGATTGGCAGATCGACGGTCAGCTTGAAGGAGCCGTCCTTGAGCTTTTTCATGGGCAGCGAGTGCATGGCCCAGTCATTGAACTCCCCAACCAGAAAAGCCGTCGCGGTCCCACCCGTGCCATCAGCTGGCAGATGAAATGTGACCTTGCAAATATCCTTTGTTTTCAGGTATTTTTTATCAATACTCATGTCTTCCTCCATGTTTCTAAAAGATCTCCGTGCAGAGATGCATAAACATCCATATACTTACGTGCGGAATTCTCCCAGGAAAAGCGTGTCTGCATGGCGCTGACCTGAACCTCTTTCCAGGCGCTCCGATCTTCCCAGACCCGCACCGCCTTGCGCACAGTGGTCAAAAGCGCTTCCGGGGTGGGATCGGCGAAAATGAACCCGTTGGCCCCGGAACTGGGGTACGGGGTTATGGTGTCCCTGAGGCCGCCCACCGCGGTGGCCACGGGCGGAGTGCCGTAGCTCAGGCTGTACATCTGCGTCAGTCCGCAAGGCTCGTAGCGTGACGGCATGAGAAAGATGTCAGCCCCGGCCTGAATGAGATGCGACATCTCCTCCGTATACCCGATGACACCCACGATTCTGCCAGGGTAGTCCTCCATGATGCTCATGAGTTTGGCCTCGAACTCGGCCTTTCCCTCGCCCAAAACCACCAGCCCCACATTTAGCTTCATGAGTTTGGGAATGATGTCGAGCACGATGTCGATGCCCTTCTGGCCGCGCAGGCGTCCGATGAAACCCAGCAAAGGCCTATCGGCCAACTCGGGAGACAGGCCCAGCATGCCCATGAGATGCTTTTTGCAGTCTTCCTTGCCCTCAGGCTTGTCAGCCGAATAGGTGCACTCCAGGACCTGATCGTTCTCGGGACTCCAGATTGAATAATCCGCACCGTTCAAAATCCCGACCAGATCGGCAGCGCGACGGGTCAGGATGCCCTCCAGGCCGCACCCGAATTCCGGGGTCATGATCTCGGCGGCATAGCTGGGGCTGACCGTGGTGATCTTGTCGGCGTATGCGATCCCGGCCTTGAGCAGGTTGAAACTGTTGTAGAACTCCACGCCCTCCATGTTCCAGGCTTCCAGAGGCAGGCCTGACTGCTCGAACAGTCGGTAGGAAAAACGGCCCTGATAGGCCAGATTGTGGATGGACATGACGGTGCGCACGCCCGTCCAGAAGGGATCGGTGCGCCGCCAGAAGGCCAGGTAGGCCATGGCGAGGCCCGCGTGCCAATCCTGGGCGTGGACGATGCGAGCACCCATGTCGAGATGCCTGATGGCGGAAAGGGCTGCGCGGCAGAAAAAGATGAACCGCTCACAGTTGTCGAAATAATCGCCCTTGTGCGTGCAGTAATACTGACGGCGGTCGAAATATTCGCCGCGCTCGATGAAATATACGGGCAGGCCGTGATAGTCGGCCAGATAGATGTCTGCCGTGGTGTCGGCCCATGGATAGCCCACCGGGCAGTTCTCCTGCACCAGGTGCACGGGGTATTGACCCGTGGACAGCCGGCCGTAGAAGGGCGTGATCACGGCCACGTTCACTCCCATGCGGGACAGGGTCAGGGGCAAAATGCCCATGACGTCGGCCAATCCTCCGGACTTGGAGAACGGATAAATTTCGGAAGTCAGGAAAACAATGTCGTGGGGCGGTGTGATCATGCGCTCCTGCTTATTTTCTTGGCAAAATCAGTAATGATTCTGCGGTGATCAAAGGCAATATCGTCCGGCAATGCATCCAGGGGGAAAAAACGGGCATTCTTGGCGTCGTCTCCGGCGCAAGGAATTGCGTCATCGTCGCACTCCGCCGTGTAGGCCGCGCTCAGGGTATGAAAACGCGGGTCGCGATCAGGATCGGAATAGACACCAAGTAATCCGGTCAGGCGCACGGCAAGTCCGGTTTCCTCCTGCGCCTCGCGAACGGCAGCCTGCTCGGCGCTTTCCCCGCAATCGATGAACCCGCCGGGCAAGGCCCATCCATATGGAGGGTTGCCCCGCTCGATGAGCAGGATCCCTTGTGGGTCGCGGTGGAGAACAATGTCCACCGTGGGGAAAGGATTCCTCTGCGCAACCGTTGAACCGCAATGTGTGCAGACGCGTGTGAATGACCGGGGTTTGTGCATGGCATCCTCGTTCCTTTCTTATGCCAATTCTCTTCAAATTTGCCTAGCACCATTTGTCCGGGACTTGAAGCGGGGAAACTAGGCTACGCAGAATCGTTACAAAAGAAATCAAGACGCCTTGAAAATCCTCTGCCCGGATTTGTGACCAGGGCAGCGCGCAAAAGCGCAAGTCCCCTTTTTCGCGAAGGATTCAAGCCTCCAACGCGTTGGCCATGAACGGTCGGTACAAAAAATTATGGGGGGAAATTTGCGTGAACCCGCCCGCTCATCGAGGCTGGGGGCCATTTTCCGGAGATCAAACAAAATCGGCCCCCGGACCGTTAGGTGCGGGGGCCGATTTTGGCAAAAAGAGGAAGTTATTTTCTAATTAGCAAAGGGCGGGCCAAAACAATTTTCGCTTCAATTTTTATCTATTAAAACAACAAATATCTGAAATTAAACATCTTTATTTCAATGCCACATCTCCCAAATCCGCTCAAAAAATTCAATTTTTTCAACCCTGATTTCTTCAAAGCCCGGTACAG
>PHBE01000019.1:71907-88263 GCA_002841885.1 Deltaproteobacteria bacterium HGW-Deltaproteobacteria-18 | reverse complement strand
TGGCCGCACGGGCCTTTCACCTAGGGAGGGCAGGCACGGGGGCCTGCCCCTACATAAATCGCATCGGAATCAACCATCAGGTCAACGACACAATTCGTACATGAATCACCGTTTAATACACCCGTTCCCCATCCCGCCAAACCCGCCGCACCACGGGCAGGTCGCGGTCGATGTGGACGCGAACCAGATCGGCCTTGAGGCCGGGTTCGATGCGGCCGCGGTCTGACAGGCCCAGGGCGCGGGCCGGGTTTGCCGTGATCAGGGCCATGGATTCATGCAGGGGCAGGCCCACTTCGGTGTGCAGAATCCAGGCGGCGTGCAGCAGGCTCGCCGGGACATAATCAGAGGACAATCCGCCGAGCAGACCGGCGGAGGCTACCTCGCGCACGGACACGTTGCCCGAATGGGAGCCGTTCCGGACCACGTTGGGCGAACCCATGAGCGTCATGAGCCCCAGCTCGCAGGCACGACGCGCGGCGTCCATGGTGGTCGGGAACTCGCTGATGACGATGCCCTGGCCGTGAGCCCAGTCCACGTGTTCGGCGGTGGCGTCGTCATGGCTGGCCACGGGCACGCGGCGAGTCCGGCACCAGCTTAAAATATCCTCGGCGTGGGCTCCGGCGAAGCGGGCCTGCGCGTCCTGCATGCGGGCCATTTCAGCCTTGAATTCCTGGTCCGACCACTGCCGGTCCTTGCTGTAATAGGTGCGATAGGCATCGATGTCGACAAACTGCCGCTGCCCGGGGGTGTGATCCATGAGGGAGACCAGATGAACGTCATCCATGTCCCGAAACGGTTCAAAGAGGCGCGGCATTTCGGGATCGGAGATTTCGCAGCGCACGTGCAGATAGTGATCGACCCGCAGGTGTCCCGTGGGCCGTAGCTCTTTCAGGGCGTTCAGGGTCAGGTCGAGCATGGTTCGACGGTCGCTCTTTTCGTAGTATTGCCCGCAGGACAAGGCGTCGAGAACGGTGGTTATGCCGGCGGAGACAAGCTGCGCGTCATGAGCCAGGAGCGCGGCCCGGGCCGAGGGCCAGAGCACGCCGGGCCGGGGCACGAGCAGCTTTTCGAGATTGTCGGTGTGCAGCTCGACCAACCCGGGGATGAGCAGGTCCCCTGCAAGATCGATGGCCTCCGGGCTTAAGGTCGTGCCCGGCGAAATGTCCCGGATCAGTCCGTCACGCACGGACAGGCAGCCCTGGATGACTTCCGTGGGCAGGACGATGCGGGCGTTGGCAAGAATCAGCTCATGCATGTGTTACTCCGGTCTGTTAAGAAGCAGGCAGCGGTCCGCGACCCGCTCGCGCACGTCGTCGTCGTGAAAAATACCTACAATGGCCGCACCACGCGCCTTGGCTTCGAGGATCATGTCCACGACGGTGTTGCGATTCTCACCGTCGAGGGAGGCCGTGGGTTCATCGAGGAGCAGGATGGGGTAGTCGCGGATGAAGCCCCGCGCGATGTTGACGCGCTGCTGCTCGCCTCCCGAGAAGGTGGCCGGAGCCAGGGACCACAGGCGCTTCGGAATGTTCAGCCGGGCCAGAAGATCCCCGGCCCGGGCTCTGGCCTCCAGGAGGTCCACGCCCATGGCGGTGAGCCGCTCGGCCACCAGATCGAGGGATGAAACGCGGGGGATGACGCGCAGGAACTGGCTGACATAGCCGAGGCTGCGGCGGCGCACGTCGAGGATGGTGCGGGGCAGGGCGGAGGTCATGTCGATGCCGTCGCCGTCGTGGCTAATGACGACGCTGCCTGAGCTTGGCCGGTAGTTGGCGTAAATGGAACGCAAAAGGCTCGACTTGCCCGCGCCGGAAGGGCCGTGCAGGGCGATGCACTCCCCCGCCGCTACATCGAGATCGACGCCGTCGAAGGCACGGATGCACGTGCCGCCCTGGGTGTGCAGGACAAAGGTCTTGGCCAGGGAACGAATGGAGATCATGGGTATGTTCATGGGCACCTCAGGCCTGCAGGATGGAGGAAACCAGAAGTTGGGTGTAGGGGTGACACGGATCGTCGAGGACCTGATCGGACAGCCCCGTCTCCACCACCTCGCCACCGCGCATGACCATCATGCGATGGGCCAGGATGCGGGCCACGGCCAGGTCATGAGTGACCAGCACCACGGCCAGGCCCAAGGACGAGACCAGATGGCGCAGCAGGTCCAGGAGCCGGGCCTGGACCGAGACGTCGAGGCCGCTGGTGGGTTCGTCCATGAAGACCAGACGCGGGCCCGTGACCAGGTTGCGGGCGATCTGCAGGCGTTGCTGCATGCCGCCGGAAAAGGCCGAGGGGTGTTCGTCGATGCGCTCCGGGTCCAGCTCGACCCGCTCCATCCAGTCAAAGCCGGCGCCGCGAATCCGGCCATAATAACGCTGTCCGAGCGCCATGAGACGTTCGCCGATGTTCCCTCCGGCGCTGACCCGCATGCGCAGCCCGTCGCGCGGGTTCTGGTGCACCACGCCAAGGTCGGTGCGCTGCAGGCGGCGGCGGTCGGCTTCGCCAAGTTCAGCCAGGGACAGCCAGGCCCCGTCGCGGTCCCGGTAAGACACCTCGCCGGCCGTGGGCATCAGCCGCCCGGACAAAAGACTCAAAAGCGTGGACTTGCCCGACCCGGACTCGCCGACAATGGCCAGCACTTCGCCCGGCCAGAGCGTGAAATTCACATCGCGGCAGCCGACGCGGGTTCCGTAGTAGCGGGTCAGGCCGGTGACACGCAGCAGTTCGTTCTCCATCAGTTGCCCTCCCGCTCTTGCACGCGCCTGGCGCAAAAATCCGAATCGGAGCAGACGAACATGCGCCCGCCCTGGTCGTCGGTGATGATCTCGTCGAGAAAACTGCTGCCGCAGCCGCAGATGGCGCAGGCCTCGTCCCATTTCTGGATTTCGAAGGGGTGATCCTCGAAGTCCAGACTCTTGACCCTGGTATGGGGCGGAATGGCATAGATGCGTTTTTCGCGACCCGCACCGAAAAGTTGCAGGGCCGGCGAGTCGTCCATCTTGGGGTTGTCGAATTTTGGAATGGGAGACGGACACATGATGTAGCGGTCCTCGACCTTGACGGGATAGTTGTAACTGGTTGCGATGCGGCCGTGCTCGGCGATATCCTCGTAGAGCTTGACGTGCATGACCCCGTATTCCTCCAGGGCGTGCATGGTCCGGGTCTCGGACTCGCTCGGTTCCATGAAGCGAAGGGGTTCGGGGATGGGCACCTGATAGACGAGGATCTGCCCTACGCGCAGCGGGGCTTCGGGGATGCGGTGGCGGGTCTGGATAACCGTGGCATCCTCGGTGGTCGTGGTCGTTTTCACCTGCGCCGTTCTGGCAAAAAAGGAGCGGATGGAGACGGCGTTGGTCGTGTCGTCGGCCCCCTGGTCGATGACCTTGAGCACGTCGTCCGGCCCGATGATGCTGGCCGTGATCTGGATGCCGCCCGTGCCCCAGCCGTAGGGCAGGGGCATCTCACGGCTGCCGAAAGGGACCTGATAGCCGGGAATGGCCACGGCCTTCAGGATGGCCCGGCGGATCATGCCCTTGGTCTGCTCGTCCAGATAGGCGTAGTTGTAACCGGGCATGGATTCAGCGGTCATGGCCTTCCTCCTTGTCGTTTGCGGCGTCCTGTCTGAGCTGGCGCACCAGGGCCAGCTCGGATTGAAAATCGACGTAATGGGGGAGCTTGAGGTGCTGGACAAAACCCGAGGCCTCGACGTTGTCGCTGTGGTACAGGACAAATTCCTCGTCCTGGGCCGGGCCGCGCACCTGCTCCCCAAGCTCTCCGGCGCGCAGCGATCTGTCGACCAGGGCCATGCTCATGGCCTTGCGCTCGCCCTGCCCGAAGGTCAGGCCATAGCCGCGAGTGAATCGCGCGTCGCCTGAACCGATGAACTGGTTCACCGTCTCGCATTCGGTCAGGGTCATCTCGCCGATGGTCACGGCGAAGCCGAGCTCCTCGGGCACAAACTCGACCTCCACCTCACCCATGCGGATCTCTCCAACAAAGGGATGGGAGTTGCCGAAGCCGCGCTGGGTCGAATAGCCCATGGCCAGAAGAAAGCCCTCGTCGGCCCGGGCCAGGTTCTGCAGGCGCATGGAGCGCCCGGCAGGCAGGGTCAGGGGCTCGCGGGTCAGATCGTCCGGTTCCGGATCGTCGCCCCTGCCTTCGGATTCGATGATGCCTTCGCGGCCCAGCACTTCGAGCACCCTCGGCATGGCATCAGGCGTTGCCCCGGATACTCCAGTGGAAGTTTCGGAAGACTTCGATGCGGGCAAAGCTTCAGACATCGCTTCGGCCGCTCCTTCAGGAATCTTGCCGGATGTCGGTTCGGGTTCTCGGCCGTTTTCCCCCAAGCGGATTCCGGCCAATGTCCAATCGAGCAGACGGTGCGTGTAGTCAAAAGTCGGCCCCAGCACCTGTCCGCCCGGAATATCCTTGAATGTTGCAGAGATGCGGCGGCGGATGTACATTTTTGAGGTATCCACCGGCTGGGTGTATCCGAAGCGCGGCAAGGTTGTGCGATAGGCGCGCAGCAGAAAAATGGCCTCCATCAGGTCCCCCCGCGCCTGCTTGACAGCCAGGGCCGCAAGGTCCGGGTCATAAAGGGACCCTTCACTCATGACCCGGTCCACGGACAGGGACAATTGCTGGCGAATCTGATCCAGGGACAGCTCCGGGACGGAATCCTCGCCCCGACGCTCCCGGTCCAGCAGCCTGTGCGCCTCGGTGATGGCTTTTTCGCCGCCCTTGACAGCTACATACATGGTCCGGCCTCCATTTTAAGAGTTCTCGGCAAGCCCACGACCTCATTCTTGCCGACCAGGATCAGATCGATGCCCCGCGGAAAAAGTCGATTGTTGTCGCTCCACATCCGGATGAACCCCGAGGGAAGCCAGGAAAGGGGTATGCGCCCCTCCCCGTCCACGCCGGGCCCGCTTATCCGCACTGTACCCCCGGAGTCGCCGGAGAGATCCGAGGCCAGCAGCACGGTGGTCGATTTTTCGGGATATTCGGCGCTGCCGAGGGAAAATTCCTCAAAAGGGGGCATGAGTCCGTGCCGGGTGACCACGGCGAAGGAGGCTCTTGCCAGAGCGTCGGTCAGGGGACATCCGCAATGAAAGCGCAGGAAACGCAAGGCGTCCTCCGTGTTGCATGCGGCGTCCAGCCAGACCTGGGTGTCCATGTCGCACAGGGTCAGGACCACCGAGGTCATGCTGGCGCTCCAGCCTTCGGGACCGGCGGCCTTGACCGAGAGCGGCACAACGGTGCCCGGCCGGGACATGGCTTCGAGAATGACGCGGAACGTGCCCTGGCTTTCAAATACAGGATGGGCGAAACCTGCGGGGATGGATTGCAGCATCACTCCTCCCCCCGCACCAGGGTAAAGAAATCCACCCTGCTCGGAAGCACTTCATCGTGACGCCTGATCAGGTGCTCCCGCCGCTTGCGCAGCAGCGGCTCGATCAGTTCCAGGCGCAGCTCTTCGCGTCGCTCAGGGAGTTGCATGAGGGCATCAAAGACAGCCGCGAGGCAGGCGTGACCCGGTTTCATCCCGCCGATGAAGGCGTGACCCATGACGCCGCCTGCAAGACCCACGCTGCAACGGGTCACGGTCATTTCACCCAAATTGAAACGTTCCCCCACATTTCCCGATCGTGCCCTGATCATGACCAATCCGGTTTCGGGTCCTCGCACGACCTGGTAATCGGGCCGCTCGGCCATGCTGTCCCAGGCGTCCCTCAGCCGCCCCTCATCGGCCAAGGCCAGTGCGGCCATCCATTCCTGCCGCTGTGTCTGCTTTGTTGACATCAAAGAAACTCCACAATATGAAAATTTGTATAGACATCTATTTCTTTCGACTGAGATTCAACTCTCAGCATTCTGTGACAATTTGCATTCAAGGAGACGACGATGGAGTTACAGCGCAGAAGCGGAGTGGCCCTGTGGAAGCAGATTCAGGATTGGCTGGAATTCAGGATCAAGGAGGGGGAGATGCCGCCCGGCAGCAAACTGCCCACGGAGCAGGAGCTTGCCGACCGATTCAAGGTCAATCGCCACACGGTACGGCGCGCGCTGACCCTTTTGGCGGAAAAGGATCTCATCCGCACGGAACAAGGCAGCGGCAGTTTCGTGCGTGAACAGATCATCGACTACGCAGTCGGCGTCCGCACCCGCTTTCACGAGAACCTGCTGCGCCAGGAACGAAAGCCGCGCGGAGAACTCATCTCCTCAGGCGTCATCCCGGCCACGACCGAAGTGGCCAGAGCCCTGGATTTGGACAAGGGTGAACCGGTCATCGTGCTTGAGACTCTCGGCGAAGCGGACTCGGTGCGAATCTGTCTGGCCAGCGCCCACTTTCCTCAGAACCGGTTTCCGGGACTCGACGAACATTTCCGCGCCACCGGCTCCGTGACCCTGGCGCTGCGCCAGTACGGGGTCATGGATTACCGCCGAAAAAGCACGCTCATCTCGAGTCGCCTGCCCACAGCGCGTGAAGCACGCATCCTGCGACAGGCAAAAACTCGCCCGGTGCTCGTGACGGAGAGCATCAACGTCGATCCCCGAAACTGGCCCATTGAATTCTGCGAAACACGATTCGCCTCGGAGCGGGTTCAATTCACCATCGAAACCTGACCAAACCCTTTTATGTTTTCAATCAGGCTAGCAGCGTAGAATTATTAATTGGGCACAAAGTCTTACACTTTGTAATACGAAGATTGCACAGTTTCATACAAGGCCGAGACAGGAATTATGCATCCGTATTACAGTTAAAAAAATTTTTTGTGAATATCCTCACAAAACAATACTCGTCGAAACTAAAACCTCTAAAAATGTAAGACAACGCATATTTCGCAGAAATTCTTGATTAGCATGCAGACAGGTTGTATAGATTAGTCGTTTTGTTTCCTGCTTACGACTTTCAATTTACAATTATGCCTTTCAAGACCGCCTTGCATGAATCGAGAGGTTTCGAAATGAAATATATGCTGATCACCTGCACCATTTTTTGCGCCTTCCTTTCCGGTTGCGCAACCAACACCGTGCAACGCAACGCCCTCGAAAATTTCGGTCTGGCCACGGAGAGAGTCGGACGCATGAGTGAATCCGAATTCCTTTCCATGCGTGGCGAAGTCATCGAAATGAACTCGCTGCTCGTGATTCTCGACAACTCGAAAGGTGCCGGCAACCGGGACTACGACGAACCGATCCTGGTCGAAACGACAGCCATGCGCGTAGCCGCCAGCAAGTCACTGCGCATGTACGGCGACCTGCTCATACGCCTTGCCGCGGACGATCGCACCGAGATGGTACGCAGGTCCGCACGCGTTTTTCTGGACAACATCACCGAAACACTGGGGCCGGAATTGACTCTCGCCCAGGAGGAAGCGGTGAATAACGTGGCCGTGGGTCTTGATGCCCGCTGGACTCCGAGCAGGAAGTCCGAAACCATTCAGGGCATCGTTCTGGCATTCGCCGATGCCGTTTCCTTGCTTGCGGACAGGCTTTTGGCCGATTTCGCCCTGGACGAATCAACTGACAGCCTTTTGAAGGCATACGCGGACACGGCCAAGGAACTTGAAATCATTTCTTCGGCCATCATCGATGCCAAAGACAGGCATCCGCTCGAGAAGCGCGACAAGGCAGTCAAGGCGTTCGTGCTGGCACAGGAATCTCTGGCCCGCGCCGAAGTCATCGGCGCACGGATTCACGAGGCCATGGCCACATTGCAAAAAGCCAATGCCCATGTCGCCTCAGCGGTTCGGGACAACAGTTACGATCTGCGGGAAATCAGGGAATACGGAAAACAGATCCAGAAGATAAGCACGATGCAGCAGGTTCTTTCCCGCTGACAAAAGATGCGTACACGCCTTTTCGAAGCGCCCCATGCGGGCGCTTTTTTGTTGAAAAAAAAGGCAGCCCGAAAGCTGCCTGAATCTCGACGGGATCAGTTCTTGGGGCAGGATGGGAGAGGGATGAGGCGGCTGACCCGTTCGCGGTAGGCCTGATAGGTTTCGCCGAACTGATCTTCAAGTTCGACCTCTTCGGCCTCAACGTTTTTGAAAAAAAGGAACGCCGCCACGACAATACCCAAAATCCCCAAATTGGTATTCAGGATAAGACAAAGCCCCGGCATGATGCCAAGCATGTTCGCGGCAAGGATCGGGTTGCGACTCCAGGCGAAGGGACCGGACTCGACCAGCATGAAACCTTCACCTTTCCTGAGTTCGCGCACTGCCACCGCCAGAGCGACCACACCACCGACAAGCCACAGGATTCCGATCACCGACCCGAGCAGAAACCAGTCCGTGCCGAGGAGCAGGTTCTCGAGAATGCTGCCGGCCACGATGATGCCATAAGCAGGCACAAGTACTTTGCAGGCAAGACCTTTTGTATTCATCATGTTCTCCTCAAGGACAAAATTGAGTATGCCATCACTTAATTTCGTAAGTACCATTAAGGACCTCGATTGAAAAGAACCCGGCCCGGATTATTCCGGACCGGCCTCTTTTCATTGGACCTAGCGGGTCAACTGGCGGTAGCGGATACGGCGCGGCACCGTCAGGGTGTTTCCTGTTCGCCGCTTCAAATCCTTCTCGTATTCCGAATAGTTGCCCTCGAACCAGACCACTTGGCTGTCGCCCTCGAAGGCCAGGATGTGGGTCGCGATGCGGTCCAGAAACCAGCGGTCATGGGAGATGACCACGGCGCATCCGGCGAAATTTTCCAGGGCCTCTTCCAGGGCGCGCATGGTGTTCACGTCCAGGTCGTTGGTCGGCTCGTCAAGAAGCAGCACGTTGGCCTCTTTTTTGAGCATCAGCGCCAGATGCAGGCGGTTTCGTTCACCGCCGGAGAGCATGCCCACGGTCTTCTGCTGATCCGGTCCGGCAAAGTTGAATTTGCTGACGTAAGCGCGAGAATTGATTTCCCGCCCGCCAAGATTGATCGTGTCGTAGCCGCCGGAGACCATCTCCCAGACAGATTTCTTGGGATCAAGCACACTGCGGTCCTGGTCCACATGAGCCAGCTTCACGGTCTGACCAAGACGGATCTCTCCGCCATCGGGCTGTTCCTGACCTGTGATCATGCGGAAAAGAGTGGTCTTGCCCGCACCGTTGGGTCCGATCACTCCGACGATGCCGCCCGGAGGCAGGGCAAAATTCATGTCCTCGATGAGCAGCTTGTCCTCGTAGGCCTTCTTCACGTGGCTGGCTTCGATGACCACATCCCCGAGACGGGGACCGGAAGGGATGAACAGCTCCAGGGTCTTGACCTTGTCCTTCGTCTCCTGGTTGAGCAGGTTCTCGTAGGACGAGATCCTGGCCTTGGCCTTGGCGTGACGTCCCTTGGGCGACATGTTGATCCATTCCAGCTCGTGCTTCAGGGTACGCTGACGCGCGCTTTCCTCCTTTTCCTCCTGGGCCAGTCGATTCTGCTTCTGCTCCAGCCAGGAAGAATAGTTGCCCTTCCACGGGATGCCAACGCCCCGATCCAATTCCAGAATCCAGCCTGCGACATTGTCCAGAAAATAGCGGTCATGGGTCACGGCGATGATGGTGCCCTGGTACTGCTGCAGATGATGCTCAAGCCACGCAATGGTCTCGGCGTCGAGATGGTTGGTGGGTTCGTCCAGGAGCAGGATGTCGGGCTTCTGCAGGAGCAGGCGGCACAGGGCCACGCGGCGCTTCTCGCCACCGGACAGGACACCGATCTTGGTTTCGGGTTCGGGGCAGCGCAGGGCTTCCATGGCCATCTCAAGACGGGAATCGAGCTCCCAGGCATCCTGGGCGTCGAGCTTCTCCTGCACGTCGCCCTGACGGGCGATAAGCGCGTCCATCTCGTCGTCGCTCATGGGTTCGGCGAACTTGGCGTTAATCTCCTCAAACTCCTGCATGAGGTCGACGGTTTCCTGCACGGCCTCCTGCACGATCTCGCGCACGGTCCGCTCGGGATCGAGCTGCGGCTCCTGCTCCAGGTAGCCGACGGAATAGCCGGGTGAGATGACGATGTTGCCGTTGTACTCCTTGTCCACTCCGGCCATGATCTTGAGAAGCGAGCTCTTGCCGGAGCCGTTCAGTCCGAGCACGCCGATCTTGGCGCCGTAAAAAAAGGACAGGGAAATATCCTTGATGACCGGCTTCTTGTCGTAAAACCGGGACACCTTCATCATGGAATAAATAATCTTATTTGGTTCGTCGCTCATGAAAATACCCTCGGAATGTAAATTGATTGCATAAATGTTCACAGGTCCGCCCATGACGGACGAACCGGGAATGAGAGCGGCCGACAAAAGGCCGGCCGCATGAAATATACCCTGGATTCAGGATACGCTAATGGCCGAAGCCGGGAATTTCCAGTCTCTTTTCCAGCCTGCGCAGACCGTAGGAAGCCACGCTGACCAAGACGAGGTAATAGACGCCAACGACCATGAACACCTCGCTGAAGCGAAAACTCTCGCTGGCCACGATCTTGGCCTGACCGGTCAGTTCGAAGCAGGTGATGACGTAGGCCAGGGACGAATACTTGATCAGGTACACGATCTCGTTCCCGCAACCCGGCAGCGCCCGGCGAAAGGCCTGGGGGATGATGATCCAGATCAGGGTCGTGAAAGTCGAAAACCCGAGAGCCTGGGCCGCGAGCACCTGGCCGCGCTTGATGGAGAGCAGCCCGCCTCGGATGTACTCTGAATGGTAGGCCGCGCTGCACAGCGTGAATCCGAGCACGGCCGCCGTGTAGGGCCCAAAATAGATACCCACGTTCGGCAGGCCGAAATAGAGGATAAAAAGTTGGATCACCAATGGCGTACCCCGGAAAAGCGCGGCGTAGCCATTGGCCAGAGGCCGCACTATACTGCCGCCAAAGGCCCGGCAGGCACCGACGATCACTCCGAAAAAGATGCCCAGCAGGGCCGAGGGCACGATCAGCTGCACGCTCACGAACACGCCCTTGTTCAGGGCCGGCACCAGTCGCTCCAGCAGGAAGACGAACTCTTCGTTCATGCGCCGGCACCCTCGACATCGAGAATCTGGGAGCAGAAATCAAGGGTGCGGGTACCGGACCCTTCGGCCAGAAGCTCCTTGGGACTGCCCTGCTCAATAATCCGCCCCTCCTGCATGAAAAGCACCTCGTCGGCCAGGGATCGGGTGAAACCCATCTGGTGCGTAGCCATGACCATGGTCATGCCGTTCTGGGCCAGCCCGCGGATGACGGTCAGCACCTCGCTGACCAGTTCCGGATCAAGGGCCGAGGTCGGCTCGTCCAGCAGCATGACCTTGGGGTCCATGGCCAGGGCGCGGGCGATGGAGACGCGCTGCTTCTGGCCGCCGGAAAGTTCCGCCGGGTAAAGGTGGCCCTTGTCGCCAAGGCCCACGCGCTCCAGTTCCGCCATGGCGCGGTCCCTGGCCTTCGCACGGCTCATTCCCTTGACCTTGCGCAGGGCGATGCTGACATTGTCCGACGCGGTCAGGTGATCGAAGAGATTGAAGTCCTGGAAAATCATGCCCACCTGCTGACGGAATTCGCACAGCTCACGCGGCTTGTGCGGATCAACGCGCCTGCCGTCCAGCTCGATTTCTCCACGGTCGGGCACGATGAGATAATTCATGCATTGCAGGAGCGTGCTCTTGCCTCCCCCGGAAGGACCGATGAGCACCTTCATTTCTCCTTCGTAGAGATTAAGGCTCACGGATTTGAGAATCTCGCGCCCGCCCAGCACCTTTGATATGCCCTGCACCCGCATGAGCAGGTTTCTTGTTTTCTTATTCGACATTAATGCACATAACCCTTTATTCTGACACGTTTTTCAAGGGCGCGCAGTGCAATGACCCCGGCCCAGGTCAACAAAAAATAAAGCACTGCCGCGCTGACGTACATGGGCAGGTGCTGGTAGGTCCGCGAAGCCACGAAATGCGTCCGCGCCATGATCTCGCTCGCCCCGAGCACAAAGGCCAGGGCCGAGTCCTTCAATATGATGGAGTACTCGTTGGACCAGCCGGGGATGGACAGGCGCAGGGCCTGGGGCAGGATGATAGAGCGGATGGCCAGACCGTCGGACATGCCAAGCGCACGGGCCGCCTTGAGCTGCCCCTTGGACAGGGACAGGATGGAGCCGCGAAAAATTTGGGACTGATAGGCTCCGCTGGTCATGCCGAGCACAATGGTGGCCGCCGCCACTGCGTTCAGGTTGAGGCCCACGAGGTTGAAAAGCCCGAAGTAGAAGAGAAAAAGCAGCACCAGAATCGGCACGCCGCGAAAAAACCAGACATAAAGGCCGCACAACGTCCGCACCGCCCATGGACCGTAAACCTGGCCCACGGCCAGGGGCACGCCGATGAAAAGGCCCAAAAACATTGCGCCGACCACTGCGATCACAGTGACGGCCGCGCCCTGCAGCACATAGGGCATGGCGTCCAGGAGGACGGTGACGGTTTCATTCATGATCAGGGCTGAATCCTTGGCGTGGCCTGGCAAAAAAACGGGAAGGCCGGAGCATTGCCAGGCCTTCCCGAGGTTTCAAAAAACGGTCGGACTACTTGTTCAGGTGCTTGGCGATGAGCTCTTCCCAGTAGGGGTCGGCCTTGAGCATCTCGAAGCCCTTGTTCAGAGTGTCGAGCAGTTCCTTGTCTTCCTTGCGCACGGCCGCGCCAAAGGGCTCGACTTCACCGAAGATGCCGATGATCTGCACGGGCCTCTTCTGCTCGGCGTCACGGGCCGGGGGATAGTTCATGGCAGCGGCGTCGATGCGGCCGTTGACTAGGTCTTCGATGGCCATGGGCGCGGAATCATACAGTTTGATGGTGAACTTCCAGCCCTGCTTCTCCTTCTCGTCGGCCATCCACTTGGCCTCGGAGGTGCCAGCCTGCATGCCCACGGTCACTTCCTGACCGTAGAGTTCCTCGACCTTGAGCGCGGAATCCTTCTTGGTCACGAACACGTTCTTCACTTCCCAGTAGGGGGCGGTGAAGTTGACCTTCTCGGCGCGCTCGGCGGTGATGGTCATGCCGGAGCAGATGAAGTCGATCTTCTTGGCCAGCAGGTTGGGAATGATGCCATCCCAGTCAACGGGCACGTGCTTGACCTTGAAGCCCATCTTGGCTGCAATCCAGTCCACCGCGTCGACGTCGAAGCCACTGGGCTTGCCGCTCTGATCCACATAGGCGAACGGAGGATAGTTGGCGTCGATGCCGTTCAACAGGACTTTTTCCTCGGCCAGGGCCGGACCGGCGGCCAAGCACACAAGACAGGCGATCACAAAAGCAGCGCGTTTCAGCATGTTTTTCATCCTCATGAAAACGTTTGACAAAAAATCAGGTTCCCCCACAAGTAGCCATGAACCATCAAGGCCAACCTGTTTTTTCAAGTGGGCCCAAACCAGTTCATTTCACGGCACAACACTTCCAAATGCCGAATGATTTGCAGCATTGTGACACGTATACACCGGTATATTCATTTTTCAAAAACCGCAACACATCCCCGGCCGCCATGGAAATGCAGAAGAACCAAAAGAAAGCGTATATTTGCGGACTTGCAGCCGTCTGCCTGTGGTCTACCGTGGCCACCGCCTTCAAGCTGTCCCTGCGCCACCTCGGCCCGGAACCGCTGCTTTTCTACGCCAGCCTGACCTCGGTGCTGGTCCTGCTCCTGATCCTGGCCATCCAAGGCAGAATGGGGGAATTGTCGAGACTGACATTCAAGGAGGCCCGCTTCTCTCTGCTCCTTGGCGGGCTGAACCCCTTCCTCTACTACCTTGTGCTGATCCGCGCCTATGACCTGCTCCGCGCCCAGGAAGCCCAGGCCATCAACTACACCTGGGCCATCACCATGAGCATCCTGTCCATCCCCCTCCTCGGGCAGAGACTGAGAGGCCTGCAGTTCGTGGCCATCGGCCTTGGCTACCTCGGCGCGCTCATCATCTCCACCCGCGGCAATCTACTGGGATTCGAGATGGAGAGCCCCATGGGCTTTGCCCTGGCCATGGGCAGCACGGTTATCTGGGCCCTGTTCTGGATTTTCGGGGTCAAGGACGCCATGGAGCCGATCCTGCGCCTGCTGCTCAACTTCTGCTTCGGCACGGTCTACACCGGAGCATGGGCGCTCCTTTCCGGCATTTCACTGATCCCCAACGGTCCGGGGTTGGCGGGCGCGGTCTATCTGGGCGTCTTCGAGATGGGAGTGACCTTCGTGCTCTGGATGTCCGCCCTGCGTCTGTCCAAAACCACGGCGCAAGTCAGCAACCTGATCTATCTGGCCCCCTTCCTGTCCCTCTTCATCATTCATTTCCTGCTCGGCGAGACCATTCATACGTCCACCCTGGCCGGTCTGGCCTTCATCCTGGCCGGCACCGTGACCCAGAAATTCGCGGACGCGCAAGGCCAGAACTGAAACAATCCGGCAAGGAGTTGCCCGGCTTCCGCTTCTTGCCCATGCGGGAAACCGATCCCGCTCCAGGCAAGGTACTCGACATAGGCGCCCGGAAAGTCCCGGCGCAAAATCATCCCCCCTTGCCGAGCGTAGCCAGAATCTGCCCAAGCCCCTTCCAGCAACATCTTGCGCAAAAATTCCCAAAAAATCATTGACAGCCAAACGTCTCGCCACTAATTAAATTCATTGTTCTGAAGCGTCATGCCATTTCATGGGAAATGACCGTGACGCTGGTGCGGGCCAGCTGGTAGCTGTTTCCAGTCGGAATTTCCGCATTTTTTTTACCTTTTTTTTCGGAGTTATAGTTTAGTCTATGAACATCTATGTTGGAAATCTGTCCTGGTCGACCACCGATGCCGACCTGAAGTCCCTGTTCTCCCAGTACGGCGAAGTCACCTCTGCTCACGTCATCGAAGACCGTGCCACCGGCCGCTCCCGCGGTTTCGGCTTTGTCGAGATGGATGACGAAGGCGCCCGCCAGGCCATCCAGGCAGTGAACGGCACCGATTTTCAGGGCCGCAACCTGAAGGTCAACGAATCTCAGCCCCGTGAGAGCCGCCCCCGCTACTAAGCGGTCTGTTCGATCATGAGGAAGCCCGTCCACGGACGGGCTTTTTTTTGTCCAAAATCCGCAGCCACGGCCGCTTGTAAGCGCATTGACGAGTTGCCCGTGCGCCGCATGGTTGAACCCGACACCCACATCCCCATCTCTTACGGGAGTTATTGATGCGCCCATCTTCCAAGACGATCCTGCTTTCCCTGATCCTGCTCCTGACGATGCTCGCGGCCTGTTCCAAGCCCGCGCCAGGGCCTTCGCAAGCCGCCCCGGCACAGATGAACGCGACGACGGAAACGCCTGATCCCCAAGTGCAGGAAACAATGCCCGCCATTCAGGCCGCGCCGCGAATCGAGGCTGCTCCAACGCGGACCGACGACGGGAAAGAATCCTCTTGCCTTGAGTGCGAGGCCGTCGCCCCGGACCAGGACCGTGCAGGCTGTTTCGAACTGAAGCCCGGAAAAACGAGCAAAAACAAGAACGGCAAGACCGTGACCGGCCGCTGCCAGCCCCAATGCGTTCCCTACGCCCGCTGCCGCAGCGGAATCATGACCTGCCGTCTTGGCGACACGGGTCCCGTGGAATGGTTCGAGTGCGCGCGCAAGAGCAAGGCAACCACTTCCATCCCCAAGGCCGGGTCCATCATGGTCATCGACGTCAACACCCGCCGCAAGATGCCCACCGGTCACCTCGGCTACGTGGAAGAGGTTTGCTCAAATCCGGACGGCACCTGGACCCTGCGCTTCAGT
The DNA here is from genome assembly GCA_002841885.1 of Deltaproteobacteria bacterium HGW-Deltaproteobacteria-18. Taxonomy (NCBI): domain Bacteria; class Deltaproteobacteria; species Deltaproteobacteria bacterium HGW-Deltaproteobacteria-18. The sequence continues at coordinate 72,549 of PHBE01000019.1, read as the reverse complement.
CATACCAACTATGACCGCAAATGCCACCTGGATCTGGACGCGAAGGTTCTTTTCAATCCCAAGTCCATGACCGCCACGTTTTTGACCGGTGCATGGAAAGCCTGGGCCAAGGATCTCAAAATCCGCGGCTTCATCCTGAGGTGAATCATGGAGCCGCGCGTACTCAGACACGCTCCGGGCGATGAATACTATTTCCGCGAAGGATGCTTTATCACGGAACTCTCGAACGGGGAGCACGACCCGGCCGTCTCCATGGCCCGCGCCCGGGTCGAACCGGGACGCACCACGGCCTGGCATGCCCTGAATCAAACCGTCGAACGCTATCTGATCCTTGAAGGCCAGGGCCTTGCCGAAGTCGGCGACCTGCCGCCGCAAGCCGTTGCACCCGGGGACGTGGTCATCATCCCACCCGGAATCCGCCAGCGCATCACCTGCAACGGAAACGCCGACCTCATCTTCCTGGCCGTCTGCACCCCGCGCTTTGACCCGCGTAACTACATTGCCCTTGAAGAATAATGACTCGCTGCCAAAGACCAATGGAGATGATGACGCACCACAGTACCGTGACGGGCGCGGGTTGGGCCGGCCAGGTTGCTTCGACTGTCTGACCGAGCCAGGCATCGTTGGCGGAATCGTTGCCCT
>PHBE01000019.1:0-71792 GCA_002841885.1 Deltaproteobacteria bacterium HGW-Deltaproteobacteria-18 | reverse complement strand
TGATGACGCACCACAGTACCGTGACGGGCGCGGGTTGGGCCGGCCAGGTTGCTTCGACTGTCTGACCGAGCCAGGCATCGTTGGCGGAATCGTTGCCCTGCGTCCTGCCCCGCTTTTACGCCCTGCACGCAACGATTGCGCCGTACGAGGCCCGCGAGGAAGTTTCGAAGCGGCCTGACCGGACCAGCCCGTGACCGCCTCTCCGTCTTCCCTTCCTCCTCCCAAAAAAAACCGCCGGTTTCCCGGCGGATCGCCCCCACTGCAACGGGGCATTTTCTCAACCACAAACCCTGATCAAAGCGGCAGCAGCAGATTCTCCCCGGTCATCTCCACGGGCTTTTCAATCCCCAGTATGGCAAGAATGGTCGGAGCCACGTCGGCCAGGCGGCCGTCGCGCACCCTGAAATTCCCCGGCCCCACGTAGACGAAGGGCACCGGGTTCAAACTGTGGGAGGTCTTCACGTTGCCCAGTTCGTCGAGCATGTCTTCGGCGTTGCCGTGGTCCGCCGTGACCAGAAGCGTGCCGCCAAGCCCCGTCATGCAGTCCAGGACCCGCCCCAGGCACTGGTCCACGGCTTCGCAGGCCTTGATGGCGGCCGGGATGACCCCGGTGTGTCCGACCATGTCAAGGTTGGCGAAATTGCAGATCACCATGTCGTAGTTTCCCGACTCCAGCGCCGTCACAAGTGTGTCCGTGACCTTGTAGACGCTCATCTCCGGCTTGAAATCGTAGGTGGGCACGTCTTTGGGCGAGGGCAGAAGCTCGCGGTCCTCGCCGGGAAAAGGCGTTTCCTGACCACCGTTGAAGAAATAGGTCACGTGGGCGTATTTTTCCGTCTCGGCCGTGCGCAGCTGGCGCAGGCCCCGTTCGGAAACGACCTGGCCCAGGATGCGGTCCAGGCTGACCGGCGGAAAGAGCACGGGCAGGCCAAAATCCTTTTCGTAACGGGTCATGGTCACAAAATGCGACAGCGCGATTTTGCGCGGCCGCGCGAACCCGGTGAAACCATCCTCGGTCAGCGCACGGGTCAATTCCCGAGCCCGGTCGGCCCGGAAATTGAAAAAAAGCACAGCGTCGCCGGCGCCGATCAGGCCAGAAGGCTGACCGTCCCTCAGAATCACGCGGGGCTTCACGAACTCGTCGTTCTCCCCGGCTGCGTAGCCGTCGCTCACGGCGTCAGCCGCGCTCAGTGCGGTCAGCCCACGGCCTTCGGTCATGGCCGCATAAGCCAGCTCGACCCGCTCCCAGCGCTGGTCCCGATCCATGGCGTAGTAGCGCCCGGAGACCGAAGCGATGCGCCCCGCACCCATGCGGGCCAGATCAGCCTCGAGCGCCTTTATGTAGCCCAGCCCGCTGCGCGGCGGAGTGTCCCGGCCATCCAGAAAGGCGTGAACGCAGATGTCCGTCACGCCCTGATCGCTCAGGGCCTTTATCAGGGCCACAAGATGATCCTGCATGCTGTGCACGCCGCCGTCGGAGACCAGGCCCATGAGATGCACACGCCCCGAGGCCCCCCTGGCCGCGTCCGCAAGCTCGGCCAACACGGGGTTTGCTGCCAGGGAACCGTCCTCGATGGCCAGGTTGATGCGCATGATGTCCTGATAGACGATGCGCCCCGCGCCGAGGTTCAGATGCCCGACCTCGGAGTTGCCCATCTGCCCGTCAGGCAGACCGACGTCCCGGCCCATGCACTTGAGCTCTCCCTTGGGGTGGCCCCCGAGGAGCGAGTCCATGTTCGGGGTGCGGGCTTGGCTAACGGCGTTCCCCGGTCCGGGAGCGGCCTTGCCCCAGCCGTCAAGGATGAGGAGCACGCAGGGCTTTTTCATTTCCCTTCCCCGGCCGTCACGCTCGCGGGCAGCTCGAGAGCCGTGGCATTTGAGTACAGCCCTTCGACGTTGTACATGGATCGCATCTCGTCCTGAAAAACATGCACGATGACGTCGTTGCAATCGACCAGCACCCACTGCCCGCTCTGCATGCCTTCGACACCGAAAAATTCCCATTTCCTTTCCGCCAGCTTCTGCATGACTTCATCCGCCAGGGACTGGGCATGCTTGGCCGATCTGGCCGTGACAAAGATCATGGTCTCGGTCAGGGGGGAAAATCCCCGTACATCCAGAGCCTTGATGTTTGTTCCCTTCTTGTCCGAAAGCCAGGTCACTATCTGTTCAATCTTTTCTTCCATAAGGTTCGCTTACACTCCATATGCTATTTTATCGCTCAAACTCATATTTTCTACGTCAATTCTCCATGCAGGGCAATGAGGCAAACCTTGACGAATGCGGCGGGTCAAGGCATAGATCTGCAATGCAGTATATTATCGATTCAGACCTTTTCCCGATATTTAGAAGCCCCTTCGGTGAGGGGGCCACGGTGTAGCGCACGCCGCGCGAATGATTCCAATTGCCGTGAACAGCCCCTTGTTCACGGCTTTTTTCATTTTTTTTACCTGGAGGATCAGCCATGCTTTACGACGTTTCGAACGAAACCATGCCCCGGGAAGAACTTGAGGCCCTGCAACTCAGGCGGCTCAAGGCCATGGTTGAAAAGGTCTACTACAACGTGCCCTTCTATCAGGGCAGATTCAACGAAATGAACGTCCGGCCGGAGCAGATCCGCTCCCTGGACGACCTCAAGTACCTGCCCTTCACCGAGAAGCAGGACCTTCGCAACAACTATCCCTTCGGACTCTTCGCCGTGCCCCGCGACAATGTCGTGCGCGTGCACGCCTCCTCCGGCACCACGGGCAAGGCCACCGTGGTCGGCTACACCCAGCGCGACGTGAACACCTGGGCCGAGCTGATGGCCCGCTCGCTCATGTGCGCCGGAGCCAGCCGCCGCGACATCGTGCACAACGCCTACGGCTACGGCCTCTTCACCGGGGGCCTCGGCATGCACTACGGCGTGGAGCGCCTGGGCGCGACCATCCTGCCCATCTCCGGCGGAGGCACCAGGCGTCAGGTCATGCTCATGCGCGACTTCGGCTCGACCATCCTGTGCAGCACCCCGTCCTACGCGCTCTTTCTGTACGAATCCATCATCGCCGCAGGAATGAGCATCGATGACTTGAAACTCCACACAGGCATCTTCGGAGCCGAACCCTGGAGCGAAAAAATGCGCGCCGAGATCGAATCCAAGCTGCAGATAAAGGCCCTCGACATCTACGGCCTTTCCGAGATCATGGGCCCCGGCGTTGGGATGGAATGCTGCGACGCGCAAGACGGCCTGCACATCTGGGAAGACCATTTCCTCATCGAGATCATCGACCCTGAAACGGGCGAGCAACTGCCGCTGGGCGAGTCCGGCGAACTGGTCATCACCACCATCACCAAGGAGGCCCAGCCGCTCATCCGCTACCGCACCCGCGACATCACGCGCATCGAGGCCATTCCCTGCCGCTGCGGCCGCACGCACCGTCGCATCTCGCGCATCCAGGGCCGCAGCGACGACATGCTCATCATCCGCGGCGTGAACGTGTTCCCGCAGCAGATCGAGACCATCCTGCTCGAAACCCAGGGCGTGGCCCCGCATTACCAGCTCATCCTGACCCGTCAGGGCAGCCTGGACATGCTCGAGGTCAAGGTCGAGGTGGACGAAAAGCTCTTCTCGGACGAGATCAGGCATTTACAGCGTATCGAAGCCAAGATACAAAAAAATATCAAGGAATTTCTGGGCGTCACCGCCAAGGTGACCCTGTCCGAGCCGCAGAGCATCGAACGCTCCGAAGGCAAGGCCAAACGCATCATCGACCTGCGCAACTCGTAATCAACAGGGCCGGTGCCACCGGGCGCCCCCCACCCCAGACCGGGAGGAATCATGAAAGTTGAACAGATTTCCGTTTTTCTGGAAAACAGAGCCGGCCGTCTGGCCGAAGTGACCAAAACACTGGCCGAAAACCAGATCAATATCCGCGCCCTGTCCCTGGCCGACACCTCCGATTTCGGCATCCTGCGCCTCATCGTGACCGACAACGAAAAGGCCAAGGAAGTGCTCAAGGCCAAGGGTTTCACCGTGGGCCGCACCAATGTCGTGGCCGCCGAAGTTGGCGATCGCCCCGGCGGACTGCACTCCATCCTCGAAATGCTCAACGCGGGCGGGGTGAACGTGGAATACATGTACGCCTTCGTGACCCAGAGCGGCCGCAACGCCATCCTCATCTTCCGCTTCGACCGCACGGACCAGGCCATCGAGGTGCTGCAGAAGAACAGCGTGCGCATCCTCTCCGGAGACGAACTCTACACCCTTTGATTTCCGGTCGCGCCGTGCCCAAGCCAAGGCCGGCCATTTTGGCAGCCAAACCCGGCCCTCGTCCCGCGACGGGGGCTTTTTCGTCCACAAGGGAAAAACACGTGCGAGCCTCCCTGCCCATGCCTGCCAACACCTGGCCGAACATTGCCGCGCCCAGTCCCACGTCATCCATTCCGGAACGGGCCTGGACAAGGGAGCGCGCATGACCGCCGCCCGGTCCTTCCGCTTTTCGCGCGTCTATGTCGAGATCACCAACATCTGCAATCTGCGCTGCGATTTCTGCGTCGGAACGACACGCCCTCCCGCTAGTATGGACCCCGGCTTTTTCAAAAAAGTCCTGGACCAGCTCACTGTGCTCACGGACCAGGTCTGCCTGCATGTCATGGGCGAACCGCTCCTGCACCCGCACCTTGAAGCCATCCTCGACATCTGCGCGGCGGCAGGGATGAAAGTCAACCTGACCACCAACGCCGCCCTGCTGCACGGCAAGACGGACATGCTGATGCGGGCGCGGGCCCTGAGGCAGGTCAATTTCTCCATGCAGTCCCTGCGCCGGGGCGAAGGACCTGACCACGACACCCTGGACAGAATCCTTGAATTCAGTCTGCGCGCGGCGGACCAGCGGCCCGAACTCTTCATCAACTTTCGGCTCTGGACCCTGCAAGGCCTCAAGTCCGGCGAACACAACCAATTCAACGCGCCCATCCTTGAGCGCATCGCGGGCGCCCTTGATCGCGAAATCCGGCTTCCGCAGCCGGGACGCAAGAGCGCAAGGCTGAGGGACCGCATCTACCTGCACACGGATACGGTCTTCGAGTGGCCGGGCGACCTGACCACCCAGGAAAGATCGCGCGGGTTCTGCCACGCCCTGTCCACCCACTGCGCCATCCTGGTCGACGGCACGGTCTGCCCGTGCTGCCTTGACGCGGATGCGAGGCTCGCCCTCGGAAACCTCCACGACGACCTTTTGACCACCATTCTGGACTCGCCAAGGGCCCGGGCCATGGCCGCGGGTTTCGCGGCGAACATGCTTGCCGAGGAGGTCTGCCGCCACTGCACCTATTGCCGCAGGTTCAAAAGCAGGGCACAACGCTAAGGTCCGCCCCGCGCACAACCCGCGCCGAACACGAAGCCCCATCCGAGTGCCGCATGGATCATTACTCCCGCTCTGCCCGCAACACCTTTTCCGGACTGGTCCTGAACCGCAAGGGAGTACAACCTCTCGATGCCCCGGACTGGGAGAAAAGCCTGACGTCGGAACGCGCCGTCTATGTCGTGGTCCGGGGAGACGAGATCCTCTTTGACGGGACCCGGCTCGAACCCCTCTTCCTGGCCCCGCCGATGCTTGGCGAATGCGACCGGGCCCATCTGCAGGCCATGCTCCTGGGCGATGACGAGAGCTGCTGCTATTTCGCCATCAACATCGAACGCCTCCCGGCGGACACGATCCAATGCCTGAGCAGCCTCGGGACCTTCATCCCCTTGCGCCGGCACGCGGCCGTGCTGCCGAGGCAGATGGCCGCCCTGCTCGGGTACGCCCGCTCCGTCGCGGGCTGGCACAGCCAGGCCCGCTACTGCGGCCTGTGCGGGCACCCCACCATGCCGAAACCCGGGTCCCCGGCGCAGACCTGCACCAATCCGGACTGCGGTGCGGTGCATTTTCCACGCGTCAACCCGGCCATGATCGTCCTGGTGCACCACAAGGACAGTCACGGCGACAGGTGTCTGCTTGGCCGCCAGCCCCTCTGGCAACCACGGGTCTACTCCGCCCTCTCCGGCTATGTGGAACCCGGAGAAAGCGCCGAGGACGCGGTCCTGCGCGAGGTCATGGAAGAGACGGGCATCAAGGTGTGCGACATTCACTATCTTTCCTCCCAGCCCTGGCCTTTTTCCGGTTCGCTCATGCTCGGCTTTCATGCCCGCGCGACCACCACCGAAATTCACCTCGACGAGGCCGAACTCGAGGACGCCCGCTGGTTCACACGCCACGAGATCCCGGCCCTGCTGGACTCCGGGGAGCTGGCCCTGCCCTCGGCCGAAACCATCGCCCGGCATCTCTTCGACGCCTGGTATCATGGCGACGAAACCTGCATGGACTGAATGCTTGCCGCCCGCTGCCGACAAGCCGATGCGGCAGTACGGACCGGGCCAGATCATTGCATCCACCCGGAGATTATGGTTAAACATATGAAAGCAAATGGCCTGTTCCGAAATATCACCACGGGAGAAAACCATGGGTAAAAAACTGCTTCTGGCCGGAGGCGGCCACGCACATATGACCATCCTGGCCCACATGCGGGATCTGGTCCGGGAAGGACACGAAGTGACCGTAGTCCAGCCGTCCGATTTCCACTATTATTCCGGCATGGGCCCGGGCATGCTCGGCACGACCTACACTCCGGACGAGATCCGCTTCGCCACCCGTCAGGTTGTCGAGAGCATGGGCGGAACCTTCGTGCGGGACAAGGTCGCGCACATAAACGCCGAACAACGCGAGGTCACCCTGGCTTCCGGCCGCACCCTCGGTTACGATGTGCTGTCGTGCAACGCGGGCAGCTTCATCCCCTTCGACAACATCCACGGCGACACGTCGAACATCTTCACGGTCAAGCCCATCGAACGGCTGCAGGAAGCGCAGCGAGCCGTGATATCCCTCTGCGCGACCAGGACAAGGCCTCATGTTGCCGTGGTCGGCGGCGGTCCGGCCGCGCTTGAAATCGCGGGCAATGTGCGCAAGCTCGCCAAGCTGCGCGGGCGGCACGCGCCGCAAATCACCCTCTTTGCAGGACGCGAACTCCTTGGCCGCTTTCCGGAAAAGATCCAGACCATGGCCAGGGAGTCCCTCACCCTCCAGAATATCACCATCAATGAAGACGGCTACGTGGACGAAATCCGCAATGGCGTAATCATCCAGAACGGAAAGCACCATCACCCGGACCTCGTCTTCGTGGCCACGGGCGTTCGTCCCTCGCGACTTTTTGCCGACTCGGGACTGCCCACAGGGAAAACTGGCGGCCTGCTGGTCAACGAATGGCTGCAAAGCGTGCAACACCCCGAAATTTTTGGAGGTGGCGACTGCATCGATTTCGAGCCCGGGCCGCTGGACAAGGTCGGCGTCTATGCCGTGCGCGAAAACCCGGTTCTGCTGCGCAATGTCCGCGCCAGCCTGAACGGGACCAAGCTGCAGCGCTTTGATCCCGGCGGAAAATACCTGCTCCTCTTCAACATGGGCGACGACACGGCCATTTTCAGCAAGGGACCGCTCATGTTTCGCAACTGGCTGGGATTTTTACTCAAAGACTATATTGATCGACGCTTCATGCGCCATTTCCAGGCTCTTGAACGCTGAAGCAGCCATAGAGGATCTGCTGCAGGTCAAGGCCCTGGGCAAGCGCTTCGGCGGAGTGGAGGTCTTCGGGGACGTCAGCTTCGGCGTACCCCGAGGCAGCCTCGTCTCGCTGGTCGGGCCATCCGGGGCGGGAAAGACGACCCTGCTGCACATCATCGCGGGGCTCGAGGACGCGGACAGCGGAACCGTCACCCATTTCGACGGCGACGGGAAGAAGCCCTCGGCCATCCTCGTCTTTCAGGACTACGTCCTCTTCCCGAACATGACGGTCTTCCAGAACATCGCCTTTGGCCTCAAGGCCCAAAAGATGTCCAGGACCGCCATCCGGGACAAGGTCATGCCCATGCTCGGCTATTTCCATCTTGAAGACAGGCGGGATGCCTATCCGTCCCAACTCTCGGGAGGACAGAAGCAGCGCGTGGCCATTGCCCGTGCCACGGTCCTCGAACCTTCGCTCCTGCTGCTGGACGAGCCCTTCGCCAACCTCGACCGCAACCTGAAAATGGAGACTGCCCTCTTCATCCGCTCCACCCAGCGCAGCTTCGGCATCACCACGATCTGCGTGACGCACGACCTGCAGGAAGCACTGGCCATGTCCGACCGCATCGGGGTCATGCTCGGGGGACGCCTGCGCCAATACGCTCCGCCACTGGACGTCTACCGGCGACCCGTGGATATGGAAACGGCGCGTTTTCTGGGGCCGGTCAACACCATCACCGCTCCGCTGGCCCGCCTCCTTGGCCTTGACGTCTGCTGGCTGCGACCCGAGGCCCTGCGCCTCGAACCGGACCCGGATGGACCTGCCGTCATAACGACCACGCATTTCGCGGGGCACTATCTCTGCTACACGCTGCGCGTCCTGGATCAGGACCTCGTGGTCTATGCCCTGGAACCCTTGGGGCAACCAGGGGACAGGATGCACATCCGTGTTTCAAACCAGTATCCGCCCATATTCAGCGGCTCTCTTCCGGAGGATTCATGCGCATAAAATTACTGTTCATCATACTGTTCGCGGTTTTGCTCACCGGCTGTTCCGAGAGCCCGGAACAAACCTCCGTGCTGCAGCAGGACTTCGCGAGCCTGGAAAAGGCCGCGCGCGGCACCGAGGTCCGCTGGCACATGTGGGGAGGCAGCGCCCAGATCAATCAGTGGGTCGACACTTTCGTGGCCTCCGAGATGAAACGGCTGTACGATATCGCCGTGGTTCGGGTGCCCATGGACGCGCCGGTCTTCGTCAACAAACTCCTGACCGAGAAGGCAGCGGGCAAGGCCACCGGGACCATGGACCTATTGTGGATCAACGGCGAAAACTTCAAGAACTCCATGCAGGCCGGAGTGCTGTTCGGCCCTTTCACGGACAAATTACCGAATTTCACGGCCTGGTACGACCCGCAAAAATCGGCCCATGATTTCGGCTACCCCGTAAACGGCTTTGAAGCACCCTACGGCCGGGCCCAGTTCGTCTTCGAGTACGACACGGACCGGACACCGACGCCCCCGGCCGCCCTGGCCGAGCTTGCGGACTGGATCAGGGCCAACCCGGGGCGCTTCACCTATCCGCAGCCTCCGGACTTCACGGGCTCGGCCTTCCTGCGCCAGATCTTCTACGCAACCACGGGCGGCCACGAGCAATACATGAATGGCTTCAATGCCGACCTCTACGCCAAGAACGCCCCCAAGACCTTTGCCTGGCTTGACGAACTCAAGCCCCACCTGTGGCAAGAGGGACGGACCTATCCCAAGGACGCCGCGGCTCTGGACACCCTGTTCGCACGAGGCGAGATCGACATGGGCATGTCCTACCACCCGGCACACGCGCAGATGAAAATCCTGGAAAAGACCTACCCCGATACGGTGCGGACCTTTGTCCTTGCCGAAGGGGCCATCTTCAACACCCACTTCACGGCCGTCCCCTTCAATGCCCCGAACAAGGCGGGCGCCATGGTCCTGGCCAACTTCCTGATGAGCCCCGAAGCCCAGCTCTCCAAGTTCAAGCCCGAAAACTGGGGCGACCTGCCGGCGCTCGAGGTGGCAAAGCTCGAAGAGATGCAGCGCAAGGCCTTTGAAGCGGTCGATCTGGGAGCGGCCACCCTCGGGACGGACGTTCTCTCCGCAGCCGCCGTACCGGAGATCAGCCCGGAGTATCTGGAGCTTCTCGAAAGGGACTGGGACAAATTCATTCTCGGGCACTAGAATGCAGCGCCGGATCCTTTGGGGCCTTGCGCCCCTGCTGATTCCGTACTGCGCACTCTTCTGCGCAGGCATGGCCCTGACCCTGGCCCAGAGTCTGGGCCTCTTCCTCCCGCTGGGCGCAGGGGGGGCAACCCTTGATCACTACCGGGTCCTGCTCCAGGACCTGGCCATAGGGCAATCACTGGGCCTGTCCCTGTTTGTGGCTCTCGTCTCCGCTGCGGGCTCGGTCCTGGGCGGAACCGTCCTGGCTCTCGCCCTGTGGCGCATGCCTTCCGGACTGCGCAGGGTGGGAGTCATTTCAAAAATCGGGCTCATCCTGCCTCATGTGGCGGTGGCGTTTCTGATCCTTCTGTTCCTCGGCAGGACGGGTCTTGTGTCATCGGTCCTCTTTCAGACGGGGCTTATCTCCTCGCCGGAAGAATTCCCGAACATCCTGCACACCGGAAGCGGGCTGGGCATGATCATGGCTTTTCTGCTCAAGGGCGTGCCCTTTGCCCTGCTTCTGGTCGGCGCCGTGCTCTTCGGCTTCGACATCCGCCTGATCCAGACAGCGCGAATGCTCGGAGCCGGGCCATGGCGCACCTTCCGGACCGTGACCCTGCCCCGGCTCCTGCCGGCCATGCACAGCGCCTTCATCATCCTCTTTCTGTACGCCTTCGGATCCTTCGACATCCCCTTTGTGCTCGGGGAATCGCATCCCGGCATGCTCTCCATCCGGGTCTACGACATTTTTTTCCAGCGCGACCTGAACCAGCGCCCCCTGGCCATGGCCATCCTTACGCTCATGTTCCTCTTCGCCGCCCTCTTCGCCATGCTCTACAACCGCTTCGCGGCCTACGTCGACGGCTGGAGGCGCAAACTGTGAGACACGCCCCGACCATGATCGTCCTGGCTCTGATGTTCCTGCTGCCGGTCGTCGTGCTCGTTTTGCAGGCCGGGGCTCCGGGCTGGCGTTTTCCGGAACTCTGGCCACAGATGTCCCTTGACGGACTGCGCTTCCTTGCGGCCCGCCCACAGCCTTTTCTGACCGCCCTGGCCAGTTCGCTGGCCTATTCGCTGGCGACAGTGGCCATGACGCTGGTCATGACCATCCTGCCCGCGCAGGTGCTGGCCTTTCGAACCTTTCCGGGCAAGAATCTGCTCGAAGGCCTGCTCCTGCTCCCCGCCCTGGTTCCGGCCATGACCTTTTCCATGGGGCTACATTTCATCTTCATCAAGATCGGCCTGGCCGACACCACGCCCGGCGTGATCCTGGTCCTTTCAATAATCAGCTACCCGTACATGCTGCGCGCCCTGACCACAGGCTTCACCCTGATGGGCCGCGAATACGGGATCTGCGCCCGCAATCTGGGAGCATCGAAATGGCGCGTCTTTCTGGAGGTGGAGATGCCGCTGCTCCTGCCTGCCATGGCGGCGGGCGGAAGCGTGGTCTTTCTGGTGGCGTTTTCCGAATATTTCCTGGTCTTCCTGATCGGAGGCGGAAGCGTCGCATCCTTCACAGGCTTTCTCTTCCCGCTCATAACCTCCTCCAATCGGGGCCTCGGGGCACTGATCACCCTGGCCTTCCTGGCGGTACCCATCGCGCTGTTCGTCGTACTGGAACTGGGGATGTACAGGTATTACCGCAAGCGACTGATGCGGTAGGCGGCAGGCGCGGCTCGTGACACTCCGCAAAATACATATGACCAGAAGAATAGACAAAGATGAATATCCTCTTGCCTTTCCTATACATTAATCTCCTCTAATAGTCGCAATTCCGAACCAAATGAAAAACGAACCGGCTCTGACTCCACACATTGTTTTTTATGTAGTTGTAATTGGATATAAAAAAAATTAATAAACAATTTATAATACACTAAATAAAAAATTGAATTATTTTAGGCAATTTTTTTCTATTATTTTACGGCAACCCGAAATATCGGGAGATGAATTCAAATATGCTGAAAAAATCATGGAATGCATTGGCGTTACTAAGCTTGGATGACGGCTGGCAAAGACATCGGCGCATGCTATGGCTGGGCGCTCTGGCGGGACTCATCCTCGTTTCCTTCGCAGGGAACATGCAGCGAGGCCTGCTTGAAACGACCGAAGGGCGCTACGCTGAATGCGCTCTCGAAATGCTCTCCAGTGGCAACTACCTTGAACCCACCCTGGACTCCGACCCCCACTGGACCAAACCACCCATGGTCTATTGGGCCATGGCCGCAGGGATGGCCATGGCCGGACCTGGCGAATCTTCCGTTCGTCTCGGAAATGCAGCGGCCTTCATCTGTACCGGCCTGGTGACGGCCTGGATGGCATGGATCCTGTGGGGTGAAATTTCAGGTTGGGCGACACTGGCCATCTATGCAACGTCCGTCCTTCCAGTGCTCGGCGGAACGATTCTCAGCACGGACATCCTGCTGGCTTTCTTTGAAACCTTGGCCGTGGCATGCTACGTCATCTGGGCACACTCGCCCCGACAGTCCAGGAAACTGCTGGCCATGATGTGGGCAGCCTTCGGCCTGGCATTCCTGACCAAGGGGCCTCCTGGCTTGTTGCCCTTACTTGCCATCATTCCCTGGCACATCTGGATGTTCCGAGACGGGAGACTTTTCCTCCCCCTCGGACTGGCCCTTTTCCTCATGCCGGTCCTGGGCTACTTCGCATTCATCATCGCAAAGCACCCGGATCTGTTTTCCTACTATCTGGATCAGGAAATCATCGGCAGACTGACCTCCGACACGTTTCACCGCAACCCGCAATGGTGGAAACCGCTGGTGATTTACGCGCCACTCCTGCTTCTGGGACAAATCCAATGGGGCTGGATGCTCCGAAACCCCAAAAAGGTCTGGCAAGCACTGCCGCAAGCACAGCGGATCTTTCTGGGGCTTTGGGTGGTAGCACCCCTTGTCGTATTTTGTCTGGCTAAAAGCAGGCTGCCGCTCTACATCCTGCCTCTCTCCATCCCGCTGACGTTGTTCATGGCCCACGGCCTGGCCCAGCAACGTTCGCGCATAGGGCTTCGTACCGTAGCAGTGACCTTTGTCGGCACGATCGCGCTCTTTGTCGCAGCACGCGCGGCCCTGGGCGTTCTGCCCATGCACCAGAACATGCGACAACTGTACACGCAGGTCGAAACAGCTGGAGATGGAGAAATTGTCGCACTGGTCAAAGACAAGGCGTATGGACTGCAGTTCTATGCCGGAGGGATGGTGAAATGGATTGGCAGCGACGGCGCGGACCGAAAAGAATCGTTGCGACGATTCCTGCAGACGGCTTCGGGCAGATACCGATTGGTAGCCCGCGAGAAGGACGAATCCCTGCTCGAGAAAGAGTTTCGCGCAGCTGGACTGACCTCGTCACGAAGCACTCACGCGGGCTGGATCATCTCAGCTTTCGAAAAATAAGGGGCTGTCTTCGGCTTGCCCTCCATGCGCACTGCCGGATTCATCAGCACTAGGTTGTTTCACAAATTTTTTATATCCACACTCTTGCACTGTATTTTACCCTATTAATGATGGAAACCTATGGGCGCAAATCGTATCCCACGAGCCTGTCTGACACTAATGAAGTAAATCAAAATTTTTAAAGCATTTAATCGACATCATGAATCATATCTATGAATTATTAAACTATACGCAAATTATAACTTTAAATTTTATACATAAAAAAAATAATTATATTCATATCAAAAATTATATTAACTTCTCTATTACATTTATAATTGTTAAGTTAGCTTGCTGATATTTAAAATTGTGCTGTTCATTATTATATAAATATAAACGTAATTATATTACTAAAATTAACTGAATTTATAGATATTTACGAAATCTAATAAATGTAGATTTTTGTATTATTTTTTGATTAGCTCATAAAAACTTCAGTCATCACGTACGTCTCTTCCCTAATACTTCTCGAATAGCTAAATCAAAATAAAAAAATATAAAAAACGAATTCAATTCATTGATACAACCTACCACATACCCAACCTGTACAAAAAAATACGCTATTATTACGAATAATTATCAATATTTAATGATGCATTGTCAATTTTCTAAATTAATACTGAAAAAATTTCCTGTTTTAATTTAAACAGAAATTACTGATAAGCTACCAATAATTATAATAAAAGATAATACAGCATATAAAAATTTCGATTTTTCCGCTTCATTTTGTGCCAAGTGTTGACGTTTCTGGCGTAATTCAGATAGCTACTATCTATATATCACCCCAGATAGCATCGGTGTTTCCAATACAACCGTGAACAATTGTTCACAAAGGAGCGAAAATGGACACAGACAATTTGAAAAAAGTTCTTGCGGGCTGCTGCCTTGCGGCGCTCTTGGCCAGTGCCTCCGTAGGCGTGGTCAGCACCAAGGCTTCCGGAAGCGGCTGAGGTGGGAGTTCAAAGTCCGCTGCAGGTGGCAGCGATGGAAATGAATCTGACGGTAATTCCACAAAAACTGTTCCTGGTGGAAGCGGTTGAGGTGGTGGAGCAAAAGCCGGTGCCGGGAGCACCGAGACACCCAAAAAACAGTAACACCGTTTCGCTCAGGAAATATGGGGGGAGTTGCGTAGCTCCCCCTGTGTCGCTTGTTGATGAACGCCGGACAATCCTTTTAGCCTAGATAATCTTCGGCCACTTTCGCAGGAAAAGACCATGAATCAAGCGGCACTGCATTCACTATATCCAACAACAGCATCGTTTCTAGATGCACAGACTCTCTCAAGTCTTGGAGATTCCCTAAACAGTAGCGCAGAAAAACTCCTCTCGACTGTCGAGCAGCTGTCCAGAGAAGGCTTGGCACCAATTTTTCTGCCGGATATCTGTACTTTAGAAATTGCAAGGAAGCATGTTGAGTCAAAGGCGGTTCTTCAGCCTGAACCCGGGACTGGCATTATCGTAAATCCAAGCCTTGAGTTATGTGTACTGAATACTTCTGGATGTGTTGACGTGATTCACGGCCGTAATACAAACACATGTCCAGTTTTAGGCCAGGAGATGGTCCTGGTTTGGAAAAATAAAGGCACTCAGAAAATTGATATTGCCGTAGCAAAGCCTGAAGATCTCGCCGCAATCAAAATTATCGCGGACGGAGTGGATCCCTCGAGCGCAGAAGCAGAATCCAAATTAGCGCCCGGATTTGTTGATTCTCTTCTCAGAAAAGCCGTGGAAAAAGGAATTCTCCTTTCTCCCTCATCACTCTTGCGACGCAAGCGCCAGGATTTTTCCGCCAACCTGTCCATTTCAGAACAACATCTCAGCGCTGAAGTCTTCACCCTGCAGTGGCACATCACCCAGGACTGCGATCTGTTTTGCCGTCATTGCTACGATCGTAGCGCCCGATCGAATATGGCCCTGGACTCGGCCTTGGATGTGATCGATGATTTCGATTCTTTTTGTCGCGATCGGCATGTTCTCGGCCAGATAAGTTTTTCCGGAGGAAACCCCCTGCTCTACCCCGGATTTCTGAAAGTCTACGAACGGGCAGCCCGGAAAGGTTTCTCCCTGGCCATCCTCGGGAATCCAACTACCAGGGAAATGATGGAGGCGATCATCGATATCGCCCGGCCGGAATATTTTCAGGTCAGCCTCGAAGGATTGCCCGCACACAACGACTCCATCCGCGGCCATGGACATTTCCAGCGGGTTATGAACTTTCTTGAGGTATTGCAGGCTGTAGAGGTCCAAGGGCAGGTCATGCTCACCCTGACGCGTGACAACATGAACCAGGTGCTGCCCCTGGCCGAAATATTGGAAGGGAAAGTCTGGGGCCTGGCCTTCAACCGGCTCTCCCCCGTGGGCAGAGGTGCCGCTCTTGCCCTGCCCGATCCCGCTGAATTTCAGGACTTTGCGGAACGGTATTGCGAAGCGGCCTCTCAGCTCAAGGTCCTGTCTTTCAAGGACAACATGCTCAATGCTCATCTTGCCGCCAGGGGAGGACCACTCTTCGGGGGCTGTACCGGATTCGGCTGTGGAGCGGCCTTCAATTTCATGGCTCTGCTCCCGGACGGAGAAGTGCATGCCTGTCGAAAATTCCCTTCGATTATCGGAAACATTTCAACCGCCACCCTTGGCGAAATTTACGACGGGCAAGCAGCCGTCTCGTACCGAAGCCGAAGCGAAGCCTGCCGGGAATGCTCAATCATAGCGACATGCGGCGGCTGTCCGGCGGTAGTTTCCGGACTTGGCCTGGACATCGCCAAGGATCGCGACCCATTTTGCCCTGGGCCAATCCATCAGCCCCAGCCTCCCGTCAAATCGGCCTTTTGAAGCACTTGCTTCATGAACGACAGGAAGAACACGTCTTCTTCTGAACGAACGTGTCTTCGCCCCACCTGGAAATGCCGGGAGAAAACAAAAGGGACTTCAGCGTGTAACCTGAAATCCCTTTTTCTTTGATGGCTGAACCGCTGAAAATGTGTTTGGCGGTCGCCCGGGCCATGAAGTCCGCAATATTTTCAGCGCGCGATGAATCTCACACGTCAATGCGCGGCCGGATCGAGAACGAAGGAGGTTTCACTCCAGCCAAGGGCTAAAAAACCTTGTTCTCAGGGAACCCGGCACAGAATCATTTCTTGGTGCCTGTCGGGCAGATGTCATCCTTGAGGCAATAGGTCTCCACGAATCGCCCGACTTGCACGCCCATATGCACGCATTTCTCCCCGGCCAGGCAGTCCTCGACGTCCTTCCTGTCCAGATGGGTTTCCAGTGAGTGATCTTCGTACTCGAAGTCGACCACCCAGGCTTCGGTTTTTTCTTCGTAATAACACGATATTTGAATGTTGTTCTTCTCGATCTCCGGATACATATCCCTGATCTTCGCCAAGAGTTCGCTCGCTTTCACATTCATAGTCGGCTCCTTGATTTCGAGGTCTGCCTGCTCAAAAATTTCATTTTCAACCTGTCAGGCTTTAAGCAAAATGACAATCCTGAACCAGATTCGTCTGGCATGAAGAGCTGCTCTGCCGGGCAGCCTCCAGCGCCTGCATGGCTTCCAAAGCTGAAGGAAGCCCATTTGCCGAGACCGTATCCTTGGTATCGCGGCGATGTGCGGATGAATTTTCAGTGATGAAGACCTGTCGCAGGAAGGCGGAACTGGCCGAACCGTGGATACTGAAGGCATGAATGAAGATGCCGAAATCGCAAAAAACCGAATCAGCGAAGAGGCTGGGACAGCATCCAAACCTAGCGGCAAGACCCGCATTGGCCCATCCGTCCAGGACCGCCTAGTGCCCGCTGCGTTCCAGCACGCAGATCGTCTTGTCCTCGGGGTCGAAGACCTCGTCCAGGATGGCATCCACATGCTCACGCTGGCGGCTGAAGATCTTCGCACAGCATTCTTCGAGCGCCGCACGCGCCTTGGCGTCAAGCGGCAGATCCGGGAAGGCGGGCAAATCGTAATCCTCGAAGGCCAGGGGCGCGTAGGCCAGGTCCCGGTCCAGGGTCCAGGTCTGTCCACCGCCGCCGGTCAGGGACTCCTTGAACACCTGGGTCTGATCCATGCGTTTGGCAAAGGCCAGGGATTCGGAGGGACGGTTGGACTCGTTGACGGACTTGATGCGGGTGTTGATCTCGTCGCAGAACTTGCGCAGACGGTCATGATTGGCGGTGACCATCACCCGGCCGGGATGCATCGGGTCGGAGTAGGGGGTCCCGTGCATGTAGGACTCGATCATGCGCGCCAAAGGTTCGTAGATCTCCCACACGGTCTTGGCGAAGAGGCCCTTGCGGGTGAAGCTGCGCGGTCTGCGGAATTGCAGGCTGCAAACCTTGTGCACGTAGAGGGCCGGGTCATCGAGGGTGACGTGAAGCGAATCAAAAAAAAGCCTGATGTCCGTCTCGGACCCGAGCAGGCAGTTGAGACCTGCGAACCAGGACCGGATATCTGCAACCTGCCCCTTGAGCCTTGCGACCTGAGACTCGAAAAAAGCGATCTCATCCTCAAGGGCCGTGCGAGCCCCGAAAAATGTGTCGGCCGCCTCACGCAGCCCTTCTTCCACCAACGCGTCGCCCCATTCATCCAGAAGTCCCATGCGTCCCCCGTTCACAGCTGATTTACGACAACTCTACGCACGCCGATGAGTCCTGACAAGCACGCTTCCGATCTTTGATTGACAGCCTCAAGGGCTGGCTATAGTACTTTGTGAAATTTTTTACAGGAGGTTTACGCCTTGAATATTCTGATTTTCGGACCCAATGGCAGTGGCAAGGGAACCCAGGGCTCCCTGGCGAAGAAGAAATACGATCTGGACCACATCGAGTCCGGTGCAATTTTCCGCAAGCACATCGGCGGCGGTACTGAACTTGGCCTGAAGGCCAAGGCATTCATCGATCGTGGCGAGCTCGTTCCCGACGACATCACCATCCCCATGGTCCTCGACGTACTCAAGAACGCGAGCCCCAACGGCTGGCTGCTGGACGGCTTTCCCCGCTCCATCGTGCAGGCCCAGAAACTGTGGGAAGCCCTGCAGGCCGACGGCGTAAAGCTGGACTTCGTCATTGAAATCCTCCTGCCCCGCGAAGTGGCCAAGAACCGCATCATGGGTCGCCGCCTCTGCAAGAACGACAACAACCATCCCAACAATATCTTCATCGACGCCATCAAGCCCGACGGGGACAAGTGTCGCGTCTGCGGCGGCGAACTCTCTGCCCGCGCCGACGACCAGGACGAAGACGCCATCGACAAGCGCCACAACATCTACTACGATACCACCACTGGCACCTTGGCGGCTTCCTATTATTACAAGAACCTGGCCAAGGAATTCGGCTTCAAGTACATCGAACTTGACGGCGAAGGCTCCATCGACGACATCCGCGCCACCCTCATGGCTCAGCTGTAAGCCAGGCGTTCATCTCAAGAAGAGGAAGGCGGGGGAAGCCCCGCCTTTTTTATTTATCATGACACTTCAGATCGGCAGAATCGACTATCTCAACATCTGGCATATTTTCCACCTCCTGGCCAAAACCTGCCCCGAAGGCCCGGATTTTCACTATGTGCCCGATCACCCCAGCAGTCTGAACCGGGCTCTGGCCGATGACGAACTGGACATCTCGCCGTCCTCTTCATTTGAATACCTTCTCCACGCCGAAAAATACTTTCTCCTACCCGGAGCCTCCATCTGCGCCCGCAAGGAAGTGCAGAGCGTCCTCTTTCTCTCCCCCGCTCCACTGGACGAACTGCCCGCCTGGCTTGCCGGCAATCCGGGCCCGGTCTGCCTGACCGGAGCATCGGCAACCTCCACCGCCCTCCTGAAGGTCC
This sequence comes from Deltaproteobacteria bacterium HGW-Deltaproteobacteria-18, assembly GCA_002841885.1. NCBI lineage: Bacteria > Deltaproteobacteria > Deltaproteobacteria bacterium HGW-Deltaproteobacteria-18. The sequence continues at coordinate 52,756 of PHBE01000019.1, read as the reverse complement.
TGTGGGCCCAGAAATGGAAGCTGCCCGAGCCGCACTGGATGACCGTCGAACCCGGACACGGTCTGTCCACCGGACGCCCCTTCCTGGAGATCGGCAACCTCGCTCTGCGCCACTTCGCCGAACCGCCCGCAGGGTATCACGTTGTCGATCTGGCCACCGAGTGGTCGACCTGGACCGGGCTGCCTTTTGTTTTCGCGGTCTGGATCGTGCGCCGCAGCCTGCCCGCTCACACCCGTAAGCTTCTGACCGTCCTGCAGCAGCACATCGGGTCCATCACCGCCGATCTGGACAGCCATTTCGAAGCCCTCTCCCGCCTGCCCGAACTCCCGGCCTGGCTGACCAGTCCGGACCTGCTGCGCTACTGGCGGGCCATGAGCTATGATCTTGGACCCCGTGAAAAAGCCTCCCTGGCCCTCTTTGGCGAACACTGCACGAAGCAGGGACTGCTGCCCGGCATGCCCGGACTGCGCTGGTTCGACGCCTGAAATTGTCAATATCGGTCAGCTTTGAGCCAAAGCTCAATAACACCGCGCCGTCTGCCGCCCCTTTCCCGGACTCAAGTTTTCATGTATTCCATCCGATAGGTTTGATCAGGCGTCATGTTCTGACACTAAAGGGAGGAGTTATGGACATTGGAGGAACCCTTGGGAGCAGCTCCCAGGGCTATGCAAAGCAGACCTTCGGAGCCGCCGTTGTCGGGAAAACCCTCGACTACATGAACGGCGCTGGCGCCTCGAATGCTCAGCCCTTTGACAAGGAGACATTCGGGGCGGCCGTAGTCACCAAAACGCTCGATACCATGAACGTGAACACGCACCGTCATCAGAACAGAACCGAGAACTCATACTCGTTTCAAAAGGATGTGCTCATGCCCACCTACACGGGACGGGGCACCCTCCTCGACGATCTGGTATGAAAAAAGGAGCATGGCGCTCATTGCGGGCAAACCCCGCAATCAGGCCCCGGATGCGTGCATCCGGGGCCTTTTGCATTTCTCTTGCGCTCTCAAATTCAAGTTTTTCGCCAATCGTCCGATACCTCAAACAGGGCATGGACGCCCCTTTTGACGCAATACCCGTGGCCATGGACGGCCGAGGAGGCGAAGATGAGTTTACGCGTGGACAAACCCCAGGCTCAGGGAAGATGGAGAGAAGGTCAGCTTTCCTGGGACATGGGACAGCAGAAAAAGAGACAGCAAAAGAACCAGGCCCAGGAAAACGATACGTTCGGCCAGGATGCACAAAGCGAATCGCTCTACAATTCCAAGGGGGGCCTCATCCCTCTTTCCTCTTCCCTGAAACTCGGCGTCTGATCACAGGGAGCTCTCAGCTGCGTCCTCCATACGGAGCAGGGACAGCAGTTCCCCGTGAATGAAGCCGTTGGTGGCCACGATCATGTGGCCGCCAAGTTCAAACGCGCCGTCAAGGCCGCTTACCTTTCCCCCGGCTTCCTCCACCAGCAGCCAACCGGCCGCGGTGTCCCAGGGCTTGAGGCCGGTCTCGTAGTATCCCTCGAAACGTCCGCAGGCCGTATAGGCCAGATCCACTGCCGCCGAGCCCAGGCGCCGGATGCCCTGGGACGCCAGCAGCACCCGCTGCAACCGCTGGCAGATTTGGTCCACCTCGTTATAAAAAGAATAGGGGAATCCCGTGGCGATGAGGGAATTCTGCATGCTCGCCTCCTTGCTGACGCTTATGCGGGTCCCGTTCAGAAAAGCGCCCTGACCGCGCACGGCCCAGAAAAGTTCCTCAAGCATCGGCACGTAGACCGCGCCCATCTCGACTCGCCCGTCCTTCCACAGGGCCACGGATACGGCGACAATGGGCAGACCGTGGGCGTAGTTGGTGGTGCCGTCCACAGGGTCGACGATCCAGGTCAGCGCGCCGGGATCAAGGGATACGTGCGATTCCTCGGCCAGTACCGTGGAGCCTGGAAGCAACGTCGGCAACCCTTCGAGCAACAGCTTTTCAACTGCCAAATCGGTCTGCGTGACCAGGTCTATGCGACCTTTGAAGGTAATCTCCTTGGCGTCATTCCACTGCTCGCGCACCACCCCGCCTGCCTGCCGCACGCAGGACAAAAAACCGTCCACCAGCTGTTTATCCATGATTTCCCTCCGTTTACTGAATTCTGCTTGCGCTTCGTCTTCAGTCCGGTAAATATGCAACTTGAAAAAGCAACTTGTGTTTCCTGCCTGAACCCCGCTGCCGCCTTGTTCCCGCTCCGGGGTGCGACAGACCTGAAAAAAACACAAGCCCGAAGCCTCGTCCTCCTCCTCAAGATCATTGAGGAATCAACGAGGCGACCGGGAGCCGCTACACCCGTCGCGGCCAACAGTCAGCCCAAGGATCGGACTTATGCTTATCGGAATCGATGTCGGAGGAACCCACACGGACGGCGTCTGCATCCGGGACGGCCGGGTGGAAGCCATGGCCAAGGTCCCAACGGATCACGACAACCTGCTCGCGACCATCACCGAGGCGTTGTGCGCCATCCTGAAGGATTGCAAGGGCGCGGAAATCCGCACCATCAACCTGAGCACTACTCTGTCCACCAACTCCATCGTCACCGGCCACACTGAAAAAGTGGGCATGTTCGTCATTCCCGGACCGGGAATCGACGCGGGAGCGTACGCGCTGGGCTCCCAGTACCATATCCTGTCCGGATGCGTCGACCATCGCGGGGCCATCTCCGCCAAGGCCCGGGTGGAACAGATCAAGCCCTTGGCCGCGCGCTGCCGCGAAGAAAACATCCGCGTCTACGGGGTGGTGGGCAAGTTCTGTACGCGCAATCCCGAGCAGGAAACGGCCATTGCCGAGGCCCTCGCCCCTCAAGCCGATTTCGTGACCCAGGGACACCGTGTGTCCGAATCCCTCAATTTCGGACGGCGCATCAGCACCGTCTATTACAACTCGGCCGTCTGGCGCACCTTCAACGCCTTTGCCGACGCCCTGGAACAAAGCCTGAGGGACCTCAGCATCCAGGCCGACATCAACATCGTCAAGGCCGACGGCGGAACCATGCCGCTCAAGCTGGCGCGGGAGATTCCGGTGCAGTCCATCTTCTCGGGACCAGCCGCCTCGGTCATGGGCATCCTGAGCACCTCCCCGGTGCAGGAGGACGCGCTCATCCTCGACATCGGCGGCACGACCACGGACATTGCCGTACTCCTCGACGGCGTCCCGCTTCTGGAGCGCGACGGCATCTCCATCGGCGAGCACCCCACCCTGGTGCGGGCGCTAAAAGTCGAATCCATCGGCATCGGCGGAGACTCTTTCATCAGTTCCCGCGACGGGCAGTTGCGGGTCGGACCGGACCGCCACGGGCCCTGCATGGCTGCCGGCGGGCCCGCCCCGGCACTCATGGACGCCATGAACGTTCTCGGCCACGCCTCTTTCGGCGACCGGGAGCGCTCGGCCAAAGGCATCAAGGAAGTGGCCATGACCCAGGGCCTGTCCGCACGCGAATGCGCCGAACAGGCTGTCGGCCTGGCCATGGACATCCTCAAGAAAAAGGTTTCCGCTTTCCTGGCGGCCATCAATGCCCGCCCGGTCTACACCATCCAGGAACTTCTGGAAGACAGGGTCGTTCGCCCCAAGAGCATCCTGGTCATCGGCGGCCCGGCCGTAGCCATGGTCCCGCTCCTGGAAGAAACCTTCGGCCTGCCCGTCGTGGCCCCTCAGCACGCCGAAGTCGCCAACGCCATCGGCGCATGCCTGACCCGCCCGACCCAGTCCCTGGTCCTGACCGTGGACACCTCGCGCGGCAGCTTTACCGTGCCGGGCCTTGGCATCCACAAGGCCGTCAAGCGCACCTACACGCTGGAAGAAGCCGTACACGACGCCACCACCATGCTGCGGGCTGAACTGGACCGTCAGGGCATCCCCGCCGAGGAAGGCGACATCCAGGTCATCCAGGCCGATGCTTTCAACATGGTCGAGGGGCATTACACCATCGGCCGCAACATCCGTGTCCGCTGTCAGATGCGACCCGGCGTCATCACCACCCTGGCATCCTGAACGGAGGGACCATGCTCACCGCAAAATCAAGCCTCGGCATCATATTCTTCCCGGCCTTCGACTGGGCCATCTCTCCGACCCATCCCGAACGGGAGGAGCGACTGCTCTACACCCAGGACCAGTTCCGGGAAGAAGGCATCTTCGACATTGAAGGAATCCGCGAATACCGTCCCCTCGTGGCCGAAGAAAAAGACATCATGCGCGCCCATTTCTGCTTTCCCAGCGTGCAGTCCGTCTGCACCGATTCGCATTTCATCTCCGCCGGAGGCGTGATCCGCGCCGCCCAGCTGGTCATGCAAAAGGAGCGTCAGCGCGCCTTCGCGGTGGTCCGCCCTCCCGGGCACCACGCCATGCGCACGGTCCACGGCAGCCGCGGCTTCTGCAACATCAACATCGAAGCGGTCATGATCGAGTGGATCCGCGAAAACTACGGCAACCTGCGCGTGGCCATCATTGACACGGACTGCCACCACGGCGACGGCACCCAGGACATCTACTGGCATGACCCGGACGTGCTCTTCATCTCGCTGCATCAGGACGGCCGCACCATCTATCCCGGCACGGGCTTCCCTTCTGAGTCCGGCGGTCCCAAGGCACTGGGTCGGACCATCAACGTGCCCATGCCCCCGCGCACCTCGGACGAAGGCTATCTCATGACCGTGGAGAGGATTGTCATGCCCATCCTCGACCACTTCAAGCCCGACCTGATCATCAACTCCGCCGGGCAGGACAACCACTTCTCCGACCCCATCACCAACATGAACTTCACGGCCCAAGGCTACGCCAAGCTCACCCAGATGCTCAAACCCGACATTGCGGTGCTCGAAGGCGGATACGCCATCAAGGGCGCGCTGCCCTACGTCAACCTGGGCATCAGCCTGGCCCTGGCCGGAGTGGATTTCTCCGCCGTGCAGGAACCGGATCTGGACCGGGAAAAGATTCGCGAACAAAAATCCACCATCGACTATCTCGAAGCGCTGTGTGACCAGCTGCCGGAAGTCTACTTCAACCCCAGACCCTCGGAAGCCGTGCGCGAGAACGGATATTTCACCCGCCGCCGCTCCATCTACTATGACACCGACGACATCACCGAGACCCAGGTCGAACGGCTCAAGGACTGTCCGCACTGCCCGGGGCTCCTCATCGTCGAGAGCGAAACCGCAAGGACCCCAAAGTCCCTGGGCCTGCACGTCCCGGTTCAGGGCTGCGACATGTGCAGCCAGGAAGCCGAGGAGCGATTCTCCAAGTCCCGCCAGGCCGGATTCGCCCACGCCCAGCTCTCGGACCGCGTGACCAAGAGATACGAATACGCCAAATAACCGAATTCCGAATACGTAGGGGCGGCCCCCCGTGGCCGCCCCCCCCGTGGCCGCCCTGCGTTTCGTGGCCCGAAAACGGGCAGGCACGGGGGCCTGCCCCTACGCATTCACCTTTACAACCCCACCCGATCCACATAAGGCTATGCCGCACAAGCTGGGGGAGCCCGATGGGCTGAGAGGGGACACGTTCCCGACCCTTACGACCTGACGCAGATCATGCTGCCGTAGGAAAGCTGGTTCCGGAAAAACATCCATTCATCGAACCGCGCCCTCCCCGGCGCGGTTTTCTTTTTGCGCTCCGCCCGGCTTGCAACAACAACGCGGAGGCACCCATGCACATCACCGTCAACGGACGCACCCTGGACATGAAATCCGGCCAGAGCCTGCAGGACCTGATCCTGTCCATGAACCTCGATCCAGCCGTGGTCGTGGCTGAACTGAACCAGAGCATCGTGCCCGGCGATAAATTCGCATCCACTGCCCTTGGCGACGGCGACCGGCTCGAACTGCTGAGCTTTGTCGGCGGCGGGTGATCCTGCCCGGGCAATGACGTCGAAGCACCTTTTCACACAGCAAACAGCGAGAACCACCATGGAACATACCGACTTTCTCGAAATCGGCGGCAAGCGCCTCGGCAGCCGCCTGTTCACCGGCACCGGCAAGTACGGCAACGACGCACTCATCGCGCCGGTCTGCGAGGCCTCCGGCTCCGAAGTAATCACAGTGGCCCTGCGCCGGGTGGATCTGGACGGCAAGGCCGACAATGTCATGAAACACATCCCCTCCCGCATGACCCTGCTGCCCAACACCTCCGGGGCGCGCAACGCCGACGAGGCCGTGCGCATTGCCCGGCTGGCCAGGGCCATGGGTTGCGGAGACTGGATCAAGATCGAGGTCATCTCTGACAACCGCTACCTCCTGCCCGACGGCTATGAGACCGCCAAAGCCACGGAAGTCCTGGCCAGAGACGGGTTCGTGGTCCTGCCGTACATGAATCCCGACCTCTATGTAGCCCGTTCCCTGGTCGACGCCGGAGCGGCGGCGATCATGCCGCTGGGCGCGCCCATCGGCACCAACCGGGGCCTTAAAACCGAAGAGATGATCCGCATCCTCATCGAGGAGATGGAACTGCCCATCATTGTCGACGCGGGGATCGGCACTCCAAGCCAGGCTTGCCAAGCCATGGAGATGGGGGCGGCGGCCTGCCTGGTCAACACGGCCATCGCCACGGCCGCGGACCCGGTGCTCATGGGCCGGGCCTTTGGACGGGCGGTGGCGGCCGGACGCGAAGCCTGGCTGGCTGGGCCCGGAGCAGTCGCCACCCTGGCCCAGGCTTCCTCGCCCCTGACCGGATTCCTGGACCGGACGGATGGCGCGTCATGAGCTTTCTGCCCGAAGCCTTGCGTCTGAGCCAGACGCCCCTGCAACAGCATCTCAAGGCCGCAACCGAAAATGACGTGCTCCGTGCCGCCTCTTTGGATCGCATCGACGCATCCGCGTTTCTAACCCTGCTCTCCCCGGCCGCGAACGAGCATCTGGAGACCATGGCCGCCCGCGCCCACGAACTGACCCTGCGCCATTTCGGCCGCACGGTGAGCCTGTTCACGCCCCTCTATGTCTCCAACCACTGCGCCAATCACTGCCGCTATTGCGGATTCGCGGCCCCGAACAGCATCCCGCGCACCCAGCTCAGCCTGGAAGAGGTCCGGGCCGAAGGCGAAGCCATCGCCGCCACGGGCCTTGGGCACCTGCTCCTTTTGACCGGAGAGGCCCCGCGCAAGGCGGGCGTGGACTACCTTGAAGCCTGCGTGGAGGTACTGCGCCCCCTGTTTCCCTCCATCTCCGTGGAGGTATATCCCATGGAAACAGCGGACTACGCACGGCTGACGCGGGCGGGCGTGGACGGCTTGACGGTGTTTCAGGAGACCTACGACCCGATCCTTTACGCGGAGCTGCATCCGGCCGGTCCCAAGCGGGACTACGCGTTTCGCCTGAACACCCCCCAGCGCGGAGCCGAGGCGGGCATGCGCGTGGTCAACATCGGCGCGCTGCTGGGCCTGACCGACTGGCGGCAGGAAATCTACGCCACCGGCCTGCACGCGGCCTGGCTGCAAAAACGCTATCCCGGCGTGGACATTGCCGTGTCACTGCCGCGCATGCGCCCCCATGCCGGAGCATTTCAGCCGGCGTGCATCGTCTCCGACCGGGAACTGGTGCAAGCCATGACCGCGCTGCGCATCTTCCTGCCGCGCCTGTCCATCACCATCTCCACCCGCGAGGCCCCGGGCTTTCGCGACAACATCCTGCCGCTGGGCGTGACGCGCATGTCGGCAGGAGTCAGCACTGCCGTGGGCGGACACGCAAAACCCGCCAAAACCGGACAGTTCGAGATCTCCGACCCGCGCAGCGTGGCCGAGATCGAGGCTATGCTGCGATCCCGCGGCTATCAGGCCGTATTCAAGGACTGGGAACCCATCGGGGCCAGCGCATGAACACCTTTGAACACGGCCTGGCACGTTATCTGGACGGAGGATTTCTCTCTTTCCTGCGTTCCGTGCGGATCGGAATCATCGGCGCGGGAGGACTCGGCTCCAACTGCGCAGTCCATCTCGTCCGCAGCGGATTCACGGACATTGTCCTGGCCGATGCGGACGTGGTGGAGGCATCCAACCTCAATCGCCAGCATTTCACGCTGGTCCAGGTCGGCTGCCCCAAGGTCGCGGCCCTGCGCGACAACCTGCTGGCCATAAACCCGGCGGCCAGGATCACGGCCCATCACCTGCATGTGAACGCCCAAAATATGAACGGCCTTTTCGATTCCTGCGACGCCGTGGTCGAAGCAGTGGATGACCCGCGCACCAAGAAGCTCATCGTTGAGACCATGGCGCTCACAGGCAGAATCGTGGTCGGCGCATCCGGGCTCGGGGGCTACGGCCGCGCCGGGAGCATGACTGTCAGAACCTTGCGGCCGGGCCTCGTCATTGTCGGAGACCACGTAACGCCCTGCGACATCCCGAATCCGCCCATGTCCCCCAGCGTCGGCATGGCGGCGGCCATGCAGGCCGACGTGATTCTGAACCATTTTCACACCCTATATAAGGAGCGGACATGAACGGACGCGATCGTGTCACCCGACTGATGCGTGAAGGCGGCCTGTACGGGCTGACCGCAGAAAAATTCTCCCTCGGCCGCACCAATGCGGACGTGGTCCGGGCCATGCTGGACGCCGGGATACGCATCATACAATACCGCGAGAAGGCGAAAAAAATGGGCCTCAAATTCGAGGAGTGCCTCCAGTTGCGAGCCATGACCCGCGAGGCGGGCGCGGCCTTCATCGTCAATGACGACATCGACCTGGCTCTGCTGGTGGGGGCCGACGGGGTGCACGTGGGGCAGGAAGACCTGCCGGTCGAGGCGGTGCGCAGCCTCGTCGGTGAAGACATGGCCATCGGCCTCTCGACCCATTCCCCGGAGCAGGCCCGTGCGGCAGTGGCCCAGGGCGCGGATTACATCGGAGTCGGGCCGATATTCGAGACGCAAACCAAGGAGGATGTCTGCGCGCCCGTGGGCTTTGAATATCTGGATTTTGTCGTGAGGGGTGTCGATCTGCCTTTTGTCGCCATCGGCGGAATCAAGGAGCACAACCTCGGGGACGTGGCCGCCCACGGAGCCCGCTGCATGGCCCTGGTCACCGAAATCACTGCCGCCGAGGACATCCGGAGCAAGATCGCCGCGCTCATGCGCGTTCTTCACGGATAGCTCGACACCGGGGAAAAGGGGCTCTCGGACACGGGCCAAAGCATCCGGACGGCGGCATACGATTCATGTATGACGGGCTTTCGCCCTTGATATCGGTTCCGTGTTGAGCGTAAGAAATAGCCGCACCATCGCCCCCCCCAATCTTCCTCACCAAGGAGCACCGCATGGAGACAGGCCCGTCACCCTCGCACCGCTGGCGTTTTTTCCGCCTCGGCGGTTTTGATCAGGTTCGCCTCGATACTTCCGAAGATCTTCTTCATCTTGGAGAACTCGATCAGAAACTTTGGGCAGCCTTGAGCTGCCCGGTGGACGGACTCGAATTCGATCCGCGCACCCTGTCCATGCTCGACACCGATGGCGACGGCCGGGTCAGAGTCCCTGAAATCCTGGCCGCCGTGAAATGGGTGTGCATGGTGCTGCGCGATCTTCGTCCCCTCATGGCCGGAAGCTCCTCCTTGCCGCTCGCGGCCATAGATTCCTCCATCCCCGAAGGCCAGCGGCTTCTTGCCTCGGCCAGACAGATCCAGAATTTTCTGGGCCAGGAAGGGGCCGAAGCCATCACCATCGAGCAGGTGGCCGGCACGGAGGCACTGCTGCACGAATCACCTTTCAATGGAGACGGGGTGATAACCCCCATATCGGCCCACGACCAAGCCACACAGGCGCTCATTGAGGAAATCATGGCCTGTGTGGGCAGCGTACAGGATCGCGGCGGCTCGCCGGGCATCGGCGCGGAGCAGGTCGAGGCGTTCTACCAGGCTGCCGCCCTCCACGTTCAGTGGCAGAGCCTAGCGCTGGAGAATGCCCAGACAATCCTGCCCTTCGGAGAAAACACCACGGCGGCGCGAGACGCCGTTAATGCCCTGCAGGCCAAGCTGGACGACTACTTCACCCGCTGCAACCTGGCCGCATACGATCCCAGAGCCGAAGAAGCGCTCAGCCCCGCCCTGGCCGCCTACGAAGCCATCTCGCCCCATGAGCTGCGCCTGGATGCGGACCTTGCGCACTTCCCCGTGGCGCGAATCGAGGCAAATCGCCCCCTGCCCCTTGAGGCGGGCGTCAATCCCGCCTGGACGCAAGCCCTGGCGACATTCAAGACTCTGGTGGTCATCCCTCTTTTCGGGGATGTGGAAAGCTTGGAGCAGTCCCGGTGGGAACAGGTAAAATACACTCTCAAGGCCCACGAAGACTGGCTGGCCGCCAAGGCCGGAGCCGAGGTGGAAAGCCTTGGAACCGCCCGTCTGCAGGAACTGCTGGCTGGCGACAGCCGCAGGGAGCTGGAAAAGATCATCTTTGAGGATTTGAGCCTGGCCGAACAGGTGGAGAGTTTCGAAGGAGTCACAAGGCTTGTGCACTTCACCCGCGATCTTCTGGTTCTGCTCAACAATTTCGTGGCCTTTCGGGATTTCTACGCCCAGGACCGCAAGGCCATTTTCCAGGCGGGTACACTGTATCTGGACGGCCGGGCCTGCGAACTCTGCGTGCGCGTGGCAAGTCCCGACACGCACGCCACCCTGGCCGCCTTGAGCCAGACCTATCTGACCTACTGCCGCTGCACGCGGCGGGGCAGCACGGAACAGATGCATATCGCGGCGGCCTTCACCGGAGGCGACTCCGACAACCTCATGGTCGGTCGTAACGGCATCTTCTATGACCGCAACGGAAATGACTGGGACGCGACCATCGTCAAGATTGTCGAGCATCCCATCAGCGTGCGCCAGGCCTTTCTTTCGCCCTACAAACGCATCGGGCGCATGATCGGGGAGCAGATCGCGAAATTCGCGGCGGCCAAGGACAGCGCCGTGGACACGGCCGCCGGATCGAAGCTGTCGGGCATGGCCCCGGGTGCGGACCCAGCCAAGCCGCCAACGCCCTTCGACGTGGGCAAGTTCGCCGGCATCTTCGCGGCCATCGGCCTCGCCCTTGGCGCTCTTGGAACGGCCTTGGCCTCGGTCATGAGCGGATTTCTGACCATGCCCGTGTGGCAGATGCCACTGGTTGTCGGCGGCCTCGTGCTCATGATTTCGGGCCCGTCCATGATCATCGCCTACCTGAAACTCCGCCAGCGCAATCTGGCTCCCATTCTCGATGCAGGCGGCTGGGCCGTGAACACCAAGGCCCGCATCAACATCCCCTTCGGGACCACCCTGACCACCCTCGCCGAACTGCCCATGGGCGCCAAGCGTTCCACCGTAGACCCCTTTGCGGACAAAAAGACGCCCTGGAAAAAATGGGCCGTGTTGCTGGCCCTTTTCGTGGCCCTTGGGATGGCCTGGGACAAGGGCTATATCCAGCAGATCTTTGCCAATGCGCGTCCGCTTTTTTTGAGCGAACAGGCCAACACCACCAAGGATGCCCCGGCTCCGGCGGAGACGACGGCACCGGCTCCCCAGAAGTCCGAAGCCGCGCCGGCCGGACCTGCCAAATAGCAATAAACCCGCGCCGGGCCTGAGGGCCCGGCGCACAGGAAGCACCACATGTTCAAACGCGTGAGTCTGCCCGAAGACCTGCTTCGGGTGATGATGATCCGTGCCATCGTGTTCATGGAGGAGCAGGGCATCGCGTATGCCGACGAAATGGACAAGCATGACGCTTCGGCCCTGCACATTCTCGGCGAAATCGACGACGAGCCCGTGGCTTGCGGCCGCATCCGCTACCAGGGCGACCGGGCCTTCCTGCAGCGTCTGGCCGTACGCCGCGCCTGGCGCGGCCGGGGAATGGGCGCAAAACTCCTGCAATTCATGCTGGAGCAGTGCCGCAAGGACGGCTTTACCAGCTTCGAGCTTCACGCCCAGACCAGGGCCATGGGCTTCTACCGCAGGCACGGCTTCACCGCCTGCGGGGAGGAGTTCGAAGAGGCGGGCATCCCTCACATGCACATGTCTCTGCATGACCCGACTCCGAAATGACCCGCAGGCCATGACCACGCTCCGCCTGAGCCCCAAAATGGTTTGCTCGGGATCTCCATCCACGCCGCAACGGCGGGGAGCCTGAACCGCAAACTCTCCTGCAGCCGGGGAAAAGCCTATTCGCTCTGAATTTTACGATAATATTCTGACGGGTCGGCGGGAATCACGATCATGGGGCATGGCTTGAGGCATTTCGGCTGGGTGGATGTGACCGGCTCGGGACCGATCATGCTCACGCCGCTGCCGGGCGCGGGCATTCACGAACTGCGCACGGGGCACTGATCAGCTCAGGGACAGCGCACCCAGATACTTCTTGAACTTCTGGCCTTCCTCATGCCCGGGATTGATGCTCAGACACTTCTCCAGGGCATTTTCCGCCTCGCCGAGCCTGCTCCCCTGAACAAAGGCCCGGGCCAGGTTGAAATAGAGGTTTTCGTCCGTGGCGCAAACTTCTATGGCCCGGGAATAATAACGGCAGGCATGGTCCAGCATGTCCTGCTTGCGCAGTTCGATCCCGAACTGATTGAAGAGATGCTTGAACTCCGCCGAGGCAAACCCGTCCAGGGCGATGAGCTGTTCGAAAACCGTCGCAGCCTTGTCATGCTGATTGTATTGCAGATAGGTAAGCCCCAGGCCGAACATGGCGCGGACGTTTTGTTCATCCAGCCCCAAGGCGTTGTTGTACTCCATGGCCGCCGAATAGGGCTCTCCGTTTTTCCGGTGGCGGTCGCCCTTGGCCACGGCCTTGGCAATTTTCTGGATGACGGGTTTGACCTGCTTCAGGAACATGTCCACTTCAGGCTGATACTGGGTAATGAGCTCCTCCATGGTCACTTCCAGAGCCGGACCCGAAGGCGCCCAGTGGGCATTTAGGGACTGCAGGGCCAAAAGCTCGTCATCGATCTGCTTGGCATAGTAGTAGAGTGTACTGTCCTCCTTTTTGGAGGTGGTACCCGTACCAATGGTGACCGAGGACCGCTTCGAGCAGACGCACTCGAGTCCCAGGTCCGTAGCCATGCAGTATTTGGAAACTTCGGCAATGGAGTAGTCTTCAGCCACGATATTCTCTTCTTCCGGCGTGTTTCTGGACATCTAGAACCAGCGCACCATCTGTTCAAGAGGTCTGCGCGTCTTGCGCTTCGGCGGTTTGGCCCGGTAGCCGAACGCAAGCATGTAAGCCACTCCGTACTCGTCCAGATCCACGCCGAAATCCTCCGCCAGCACCTCGTCCACCTTGTCCTGCGCATAGCCTTCGATGGGACAGGAATCGATGCCGATGAGCGCCGCCGCCGTCATCATGTTGGCCTGGGCGATGTAGCACTGCTTGCAGGCCCAGTCGAACATGGCCCGGTCGCTGTCCAGAAGGCGAAAATCCGACTGCTGGAAAGTGGCGTAATATTCCGTGCGGGCGGTGATGCGATCCTCGGGCAATTCCTGGATCTGGCGCATGAAATCCGCGATGCCGACACTGTCGAACTTGAGCAGGGGTGTCTTCATGGCCAGGCAGACCAGAAAATGACTCGCCGTTGGGATCTGCCCCTTGCCTCCCCAGGTGTGCGGCAGGAGTTTCCTGCGAAAATTCATGTCCTGGACAACCAGAAACTGCCAGGGTTCGAATCCGAAGGAACTTGGGGACAAACGTGCGGTTTCAAGAACGAACAAAAAATCCTCATCGGAGATCTTGATCTTCGGGTCGAATTCCTTGCAGGCGTGACGAAACATGAAGGCGTCGAGAATTATCTGCTTGTCCATATTACAACTCCTTGCAAAGGGATTGACGAACATCCGGGGCCCATCGTGGCGAGACAATGACATCACTACGCAGCCTTTTGCCTAAGTTCAAGAATGGGAAAGCCCTTCCCCGGAAATCCAAAGAACCCGGGCAAACCCGTCATAACGGATAAAAGCCGCCAATCAGGCACGGCCTCGACGCATCCGAATCAGAACAGGCCTGAAGAAATACTCAGGCCAGCAGAGGCAATGTGACCGCCCAGTCAGTAACACCGATACTTAAAAAATAACACGCGTGCATTCAAATCAGCCCCCGTGATGCGTAACCCTTTTTATATCTAAAATTGCGATACTACATCATTATTTTCATACTATGTATTGACCTCCAATACATAGCCATGTAACGAGAAAGAAAAGGAAATATTCAAGAGTATCCTTGCTGATTGTGGACACCACGAGTCGACAACACGAATCTGACGAACATCCAAACCGATTGTGGACATGACAGGTCAACAACAATTGTTGCCTGTCTTTTATTCATACACTGATGGAGGTGTGTTATGAAGGTTTCTGTAGGTTTAGGCAAACCCGGGGCCGAAGAGCGGTTGGAAAAAAGTGGGGTCTCACGCCGAGATTTCATGAAGTTCTGTACCACAATCGCAGCGGTCATGGGTATGGAGGCGTCATTCGCCAACAAAATCGCCCTGGCGCTGACTTCTCCCAAGCGTCCTTCCGTGGTCTGGCTGCATAACGCGGAATGCACAGGCTGCTCTGAATCCATTCTCCGCGCTGTTCGTCCCTTTATCGACGACCTGATTCTGGACACTATCAGCCTTGACTACCATGAAACCATCATGGCAGCTGCCGGTCACAAGGCGGAAGAAGCACTGCACGCGGCAGTGAACTCTCCAAACGGCTTCCTCTGCGTTGTTGAAGGCGCCATCCCGACCAAGGACAACGGCATTTACGGCATGGTCGGCGGTCGCACCATGCTTGAAATCAACTCCGAAATCCTGCCCAAGGCAATCGCCGTGATTTCCTACGGCACCTGCGCCACCTACGGCGGCGTACAGGCTGCGAGCCCCAACCCGACCGAGGCCAAGGGCATCAACGACGCACTCAAGCATCTGGGCGTCAATGCAGTGAACATCCCCGGCTGTCCTCCCAACCCCTACAACCTGGTCGGGACCATCGTTCATCTCCTGACCCATAGCCTGGCCATCCCCGAAATGGACGACATCAACCGTCCGATCATGTTCTTCGGTGAAACCGTACACGAACAGTGCGAACGTCTGCCCCATTACGAGGCCGGCGAGTTCGCGCCCTCCTTTGATTCGGAAGAGGCCCGCAAGGGCTGGTGTCTGTACCAGCTCGGCTGCAAAGGCCCCATGACCTACAACAACTGCCCCAAGGTCAAGTTCAATCAGACGAACTGGCCGGTTCAGGCCGGTCATCCCTGTATCGGCTGTAGTGAACCCGATTTCTGGGACGCCGCTTCCCCCTTCTACGAAGAAGCATAAGAAGGCTGTTGCTCAAGGCTCAACATTTACTGAAATCAGAGGAGAGTACATATGTCCGGTTGCAAACCCAACCAAGCTCCGGGTGTTATAGCCACCCCAATGGATACAACCTTCAAGGGACCCATCATCGTGGACCCGGTGACCCGCATCGAAGGTCACCTCAAGATCGAAGTCGAAGTGGACCAGGGCAAGGTCACCAATGTCTGGTCAAGCTCCCAGCTTTTCCGCGGACTGGAACTGATCCTGAAGGGCCGCGATCCCCGCGACGCGCAGCATTTCACCCAGCGCTCCTGCGGTGTCTGCACCTACACCCACGCCCTGGCTTCCACCCGTTGCGTGGACAATGCCGTCGGCGTGGATGCGAACCTGCCCGACAACGCACGCCTCATCCGCAACCTGGTGCTGGCAGCCCAGTTCCTGCATGACCACATCGTGCATTTCTATCATCTGCACGCCCTGGACTGGGTGGATGTCACCGGCGCGCTGACCGCCGACCCCAAAAAGGCCGCATCCATCGCCAACTCCATCTCGACCCGCGTGACCAAGGCCGAAGACTTGAAAGCCGTGCAGGACAAGGTCAAGGGCCTGGTCGATTCCGGCCAGCTCGGCATTTTCACCAACGCCTACTTCCTGGGCGGACACAAGGCCTACTATCTCCCAGCGGAAGTCAACCTCATCGCCACCGCGCACTACCTTGAAGCCCTGCACCTGCAGGTCAAGGCCGCCCGCGCCATGGCCGTTTTCGGAGCCAAGAACCCGCACACCCAGTTCACCGTGGTCGGCGGCGTGACCTGTTACGAAAGTCTGACCGACGAACGCATCGCCGAATTCGTGGGCCTGTTCCAGGAGACCAAGCAGTTCATCGACGAATGCTACATCCCGGACCTGCTGGCCGTGGCATCCTACTACAAGGATTGGGCCGGCATCGGCGGCACCACCAACTTCCTGAGCTTCGGCGAATTCCCCTCCGTCGAGAACGACATGAACAGCCGCTGGATTCCCCAGGGCGTGATCATGAACCGCAACATCGCCGGAGTCGGCAATTTCGATCCCAAGCTGATCGAGGAACACGTCCGTCACAGCTGGTACCAGGGCGACAAGGCCCATCACCCCTACTCGGGCGTGACCGAACCGCAGTACACCAGCTACGAGGACCGCGACCGCTACTCCTGGATGAAGGCGCCCCGCTACAACGGCGAATCCGTTGAAACCGGACCTCTGGCCACGGTTCTGATCGCCTACGGCAAGGGACACCCGGAAGTTAAGAAGCTCGTTGACTACGTACTGGGCTATCTTGGCGTCGGCGCCCCGGCACTCTTCTCCACCCTTGGGCGTACGGCCGCCCGCGGCATCGAGACCAAGGTCATCGCCGACAAACTCATGGACTGGGTCAACGAACTGGCCGAGAACGTGAAGAGCGGCAACAACAAGATCTACCAGGACTGGACCATGCCCGACGAAGCCGAAGGCGTGGGCTACGTCAACGCTCCCCGCGGCGCGCTCAGTCACTGGATCAAGATCAAGGGCGGCAAGATCGAGAACTTCCAGCTCGTCGTACCCTCAACCTGGAACTTCGGACCGCGCTGCTCCGGCGGCAAGATGTCCGCAGTCGAAGAGGCGCTCATCGGCACGCCCATCGCCGATGCCGAACGTCCGGTGGAAATCCTTCGCACCGTGCACTCCTTTGACCCCTGCATCGCCTGCGGCGTGCATGTCATCGACTCCAGGACCAACCAGGTCCGCAAGTTCAAGATTCTGTAAAAGAACAAGGGCCCCGAAATCGGGGCCCTTTCCTGTCTTGAATCAACCCACAAATTTGCGTAGCATTTCTTTTTAATTCCTAAAACATGGATACGTTCATGACAGAAAAACGCATTCTCGTTCTTGGCGTGGGCAATATTCTTTTCACTGATGAAGGTATCGGTGTGCGCTGCATTGAGCAGATGCAGGAAAAATACAAATTTTCGGACAACGTCACCCTCATGGATGGCGGAACCCTCGGCACCAGGCTGATGGGCCCGATCATCGAATCGGACTATCTGATCGTCTGCGACGCGGTACTCTGTGACGACAAGCCCGGCTCCGTATACCGGCTCATGGGCGAAGATCTGCGCAAAAGCCTGGCCTTTCGCGATTCCATGCACCAGACCGACCTTGTCGACACCCTTGGCATGTGCGAAATTGTCGGGAACCGTCCCGAAGCCGTGGTCATCGGCATGGAGCCCTTCGACTACGACTCTATGGCCCTGGAACTTTCGCCCACGGCTGTCTCGTCCATGCCCGTCATGATCGATTCCGTGATCCAGGAAATCGAATCCGCCGGCGGAACCTGCACCCCGAACTAAGGAGGCACCATGTGTCTGGCCATACCTGCCAAAATTGAATCCATTGAAAACGGCGTCGCACAGTGCCGGGTCGGCGAAGGCGAAACCTTTGTCACCGCATCTCTCATGCTCCTTGACGGAGAGCCGTCCCTTGGCGATTACGTCATCATCCACGCTGGCTTCGCCATCCGCAAGCTCGACCTGCTGGAAGCCCAGCAATCCCTGGCCATCCTGCGCGAACTGGCCGACGCCTACGACGAGGTGCAGCGCAAATATGAGCAGGAGGAGCTTGATCGTGCCAAGGCCTGATGCGGACAAAGTCCTTGGAAGTCTCGTCGGCCTTGCGGTCTGCGAGGCGCTGGCAAAATCTAACCCCTCCAGCGTATCTGAAAATGCGCCTCTGATTCCAGGCCTTTGGGGCGACGGGACGTCCATGGCTCTCAGCCTGGCCGAGAGCCTGATCGAAATCGGTGGAATCGACCAACGTGACCAGATGGTCCGCTACACGAGCTGGTTCCGCTACGGCTATCTGAGTGCAACCGAAACCTGCGACTTCATAGACGAAACCGTCAAACAGGCCATCCTGCGCTTCGAGCGCACCTGGAACCCGCTGGACGAAAGCCGAACCCAGGGCGATGCCTGTCTGACCCGAGTGGCCCCGGTGGTCATGTTTTTCACGGATTCCAAAGACACCATGCTCGACGCATGCGCCAAATCGACCGCCACCACGCACTCCTCCCCCCAGAGCCTGGACGCCTGCCGGCTTCTGGCCCTCATGATCTTCGAAGCCCTGCGCACCACGGAAAAATCGAGGGTTCTGCAACCGGAGCTCCCCCCGGACCTCAGCCCCGAAATAGCCGCCTTGTGCTCAAAAAAAACCATTCCATCCGAATCAGCGGCTTCAGCATCCCTGCTGGCGGCCATGAACGCGTTTGCCGACAGCAATTCCTTTGCCGAGGGCAGCCTGAAATGCCTCCATCATGGCCCGCGCGCCCTGGCCGCGTACGGCCAGCTGGCTGGCGCATGGTACGGCCGGGATCTTATCCCCCAAGTCTGGCGACAAAGTTTAGTGCGCAATAACATGCTGAAACAAATGGGAAATCAGCTGATCAACGTTTAACAGCCCTCTCAACTTGCCAAAATCTAACTGCGTCCGTAGCATGTCACATGCTTACGGCGATTTTTCGCGTCCAAAGTCGCGCCCGATATCTGGAACTACACGGCCCTAAGCCCGCCATCCCCACACAAAAGACCTCAAACAACGAGCATTTGGTATGAAAAACCGCATCTCTTCAGCCTTCTTTCTTGTCATCCTGCTTCTTCTTGGAGCCCTCGGAGCCCTCTATTACGTCAAGGCAGAGTGGAATCCCCCGACTCTTTCCCTGACCCCCGAGCAAGCCACGGCCAGCAACAGGACTGTGTTCACCATCACGGCAGCGGACAAGGACTCCGCATTGCGCAGTCTGCATGTCGTCGCCACCCAGGGCAGCAACAGCATCGAAATCATCAACAAGACGCTGCCCGTCGGCACCAAGGAGCTGCGCGAAGAGTTCGCTCTCCCCAAAGCCGGCATCAAGAACGAGGCCCTGACCCTGACGATCACGGTCAAGGACACCTCCTGGCACCGTCTGGGACGTGGCAACCGGGCCCAGATCGTGCGCCAGATGGACATCGACTCCAAGCCTCCCGTCATCTCCGTTCTTTCCGGCCAGCATAACGTCAACCATGGCGGAACCGGCCTTGTGGTCTACAGCACCAACGAGGAACTGGCCCAAAGCGGCGTGAAGCTCGGGGATCACTTTTTCCCCGGCTACCCCTATAAGCCCGGAAAGTATCTGTGCTTCTTCGCCCTGCCCTACAATGTCGATCCCAAGGCCGTCACCCCGATCCTGGTAGCTGGGGATCTGGCGGGCAACGAATCCACCATAGGATTCAACTTTCGCCCTCTCATAAAGAAATTCAGGCACGACGACATCAACATCTCCGACAATTTCCTGCAGTCCAAAATGGGTCAGTTCGCGGAACTCTATCCCGACGCGGCCACGCCCCTGGATATTTTCCTCAAGGTCAACTCCGAGCTTCGGGCAAAGAACGTGGGCTCCCTGATTCAACTCGGCAAGGACACCGTGCCCCAGAAGCTTTGGGACGGCACTTTCGTCCGCCTGCCCAACAGCGCACCCATGGCGGCCTTTGCCGACAACCGCACCTACAAGTACCAGAGCAAGGCAGTGGACAACCAGACTCATCTCGGCGTGGATCTGGCGTCACTTGCGGCCTCTCCGGTTCCGGCCGGAAACACCGGACGCATCATCCTGGCTGAATTCATGGGCATCTACGGCAACGTGGTCGTCATCGACCACGGATTCGGATTGCAATCCCTGTATTCGCACCTGAGCGAAATCCACGTGCAGAAAGGGGAGACGGTCCAGCGCGAACAGATCATCGGCAAGACCGGAGCCACAGGCATGGCTGGCGGAGACCATCTGCACTTCGGCATGCTGATTTCCGGCATCGAGGTGCAGCCCATCGAATGGTGGGATCCGCAATGGATTGACCACAACATCACTTCCAAGCTGGAGTGAAAAGGGCCCTGCTGGGCCTTTTTTTGCGCCCGAAGGGAACGCGCGGGATGACAAGACGGGCCCGCCTGAACTAGTGCATTCTCTTCGGTCGGTAGATATACGGCCGCCTCGAAGCATTTTCCACCATAACGTAAACCCAGCGAGACCAGCCATGTCCGAATTTTCCAATGTCACCGTATTGAAGAAGGCGAACATCTACTCTGACGGCAACGTCACCAGCCGCACCCTTGTTTTTCCCGACGGAACGAAGAAAACGCTCGGGATAATGCTGCCCGGAGAATACGAATTCGGCACGGCCGAAAAGGAACTGATGGAAATCCAGTCAGGTGAGTTGGACGTCCTGCTGCCGGGTGCGAGCGACTGGCAGACTTTCACCGGCGGCACGGCCTTTGAAGTCCCGGCCAACGCCAAATTCTCCCTCAAGGTACGCACCGTCACAGACTACTGTTGCTCGTATATGAAATGAACCCGGATCAAGCTCGGTTCAAGGCAGAAATTCGCCATGAAACTCACCGTTCTGGTTGACAACAACACCCTGATCGACCGTTATTATCAGGGCGAGCCGGGCCTTTCCCTGCTGATCGAGGCGGATGGCCGCAAAATTCTTTTCGATTGCGGCTATTCGGACCTGTTCCTGAAAAACGCCCAGAAAATGGGCCTCTCCCTGGATGATCTGGATTTCGTGCTGCTTTCGCACGGACACATGGACCATACCTGGGGGCTTGAGGCCCTGACCCGACGCCTCTGCGAGCTGCGGATTGAGGGCCGGCCGTGCAAACGTCCGGTGCTGATCGCCCATCCCGAAGCCTTCACCAGCATCGGCCTGGACCAGTGCCCGGAGATCGGGCCGCTTCTGGAGCCCTTGAAGCTGGCCAGACATTTTGAAATGCGACTCGGCAAGGCCCCGCAGGAGATAATCGGACGCCTTCTTTTTCTGGGAGAGATACCGCGCCGGATCGGATTCGAGCAGACCGAAGGCATCGGTTTCAAGCAGGGCGAAGAGACGCCGGACCGCATTCTGGATGATTCGGCCCTAGTCTACAAGGGAAGCGAGGGGCTGGTCATCATCACGGGCTGCTCCCACGCGGGCATCTGCAACATCGTGGACCGGGCCATGGATCTGACCGGAGAATCCCGCATCGCGGACATTATCGGAGGGCTGCACCTGCTCTCCCCGTCACGGGAGCGTCTGGAAGGAACGGTGGAATACCTGCGCAGGATCGGACCCGAAAATTTGAGCCCGTGCCATTGCACGGATCTGAACTCGAAGATCGCGCTGGCGGCGGTGAGGCCGTTGCGAGAAGTCGGCGTGGGGCTTGAAGTCACCTATGTCTGAAAAAAGGACGCTTCCGCCTAGGTGAAAGCGTCCTGCAGAAAACCGATTACGCCCACTCCTGCTCAAACCGTTCAGGTCCGGCGATCTTGTAACCCTTATCCGTCAGCACCCGCTGCAGCGCATCGGTGTCGTCGGCGCGCACACGGAAAACCAGCAAACGCTGCGTGCCGCGAAAAAAGGTGGACGTGGACAGTATGTTCACACCCAGATCGAAAAAGAGCCTGCTGATCTCGGACATGAGGCCCTTGCGATCCTCGGCCTCGATGACGATACGAAAGCCGCCAAGCTCCAGTCCCATTTCCTCCACCAGTACAGCCAGCATGGAACCCCGGCTGATGTATCCCTTGAGGCGGTTTTTCTTGTCGACCACGGCCAGACCGGCCAGATCCTTGTCGTGCATGATCTTGGCCGCGACTTCGATTTCAGTTTCAGGAGTCACGGTCGGCATTGAACTGCGCACCAACTCCTTTACCGTCATTCTGGACAAGAGATAATTCAATTCATGCTTGCTGAATGTTGTCGCACCGGATGGCAATGCAGCCCGGATATCTTCCTTGGCTACATATCCCTTGAGCTTTCCGTCCTCGACAACAAGCAAAATCCATAGTCTATTTTCCTCCATCATGCGATCCGCTTTGATAATCAGCGTATCGGTGGTGATGGTGGGGACATGTTTGTCCATGGCAAGGCCTACATACATGACATACTCCTTCAGTCGATCGGGTGAATCCCTTTACGCAAAGTGCAGTGACAGCCTCCATCCTTTTTGCTATATCCTTGGTTCCATTACCGGAAATAACAGGCAGAAAAAAAACGGGTACGCTTGAAAAACATGAGACGTGCGGTTCTTCTTATTCTTGCTCTATGCTTCCTGACAAGCATAACCAAGCCGGGATTTTCAGAAAAACCGCTGCGACTTTTTTTCGAAAAAAATATCCGCGTCGACCGCAAGTCCGGCGACGAACATATCGTCAGACAGGGTGAATGGCTTTACAAAATCCTGGAATCGAAAGGCTATTCCGCCTCACAGATACAACGCATCCTGCCGGATATCCAGACTCTGAACCCGCATATCCCGGACATCAACCGGCTATTGCCGGGACAGGTCATCCAGATTCCGGAAGCCCCCTCCGCCACTGACGCCGGGATCAAACGGCCCCAGGCACCGGTCCCTCCGGAATCATATGAAAAAGCGCCCTACGTCGTGCGCCAGGGGGATACGCTGATCCAAATTCTCAAGGAGCAGGGGGTGCCAAACAGTTTGATCTACAGCCAGTATCTCGACCTTTTCCTTGAACTCAACCCCGAGGTCCCGAACAGCAACACCCTGCGCGTCGGACAGAAGATCATCCTTCCGGTCGCTGCCCAGGACGAAAAGCCCCCGGTTCCCGCCCCGCTCCCCGATCCACCTGCGGCGCTGACCGCAAAGCCCGCACAAACCGTTGTGACTCAAACCATCGCCCCAAGCCAGGCCCAGGCCGCCCGGAGCGGCCCCGCGCAACTCCAGGCCCGGACAATGCCGCCGGTTCCCGATGTGCCGCAGCCGCCGCCAGCCCCAGAGGCATTGCCACCAAAAATCCTGCCGCCATCCGTGGGCAGCACGAACGGCACCGGTCAGTCCGACTCGACAAACGCCACCACAAAAACAGAACGCGAGCCCAAAACCGGCCTGCCTTTCGTCAGAGCGATGCTGGAACAGATGCGTTTCAAGTTCGTGCCCGGAGACGAAAGCATGTTCCCCCTGCCCGGATCGGAATGGCTGATCGTCAAACTGTCTGAAACCCCTCTGCTGGATGCGCCCTGGGGAGGCAGGATCCTCTTCTGCCCCGTGCCGAAAAACGCCAGATGGATCGAAAACGCCAACAAATTGGGCATGAAGATCTGCACCATCTCGCCGCGCTGGAACTTGCAGGAAGTGCTTGAAAAACTGGCCTCCTCCTTTCCGAAGCATTTTCGGCTCTGGGGCGCGGGCAAGGAACTGGTGCTTTCCCGCAACGGCGTCGGCGTGACCCTGCTTTCACCGCAAATAGCCATCATGGAGCGCGGCGGACAAAAAAACATACACATGATCTGGTCCAGGCAGACCAAAGACTCCCCGCTTCTGCCCCAGGGTCTGCACGAGGTGCTCGATGCGGCCCAGGTAAAGCTCATCGAACTGGACCAGTTCAACGAGCTTTCGCGTCTGCCGTCCCGGCCACGCGAATCCATATATGTTCCCGTGGCCACGCATCTGGAGATTATCCGGGCCATGAACCCGAGCAATCCCGAAGAAACCTTCGGGAAAAACATGCCCGACACGCTCGCCTCCCTGCTGCAACTGCTGCGCGACAAGGACTTGCTGCGCCAGGGCATGATCCAGGCATCCTGGCACGAAGGCACGCAAAACCGCATCGCGGTTCAGGTCCCGGCGTGGTCGGTACTGGGAGGGAAAAGCAAGATCGCCATATTGGATCGGCGTTTTTCCGATCCATTCCTTGTGTCCGTCCTCTCCCACGAAGGTTACACCTGCTTTGTTCTCCCCGATTGAACTCCCAAGGACTGCCCATGCCCCACGACTTTCGCGTTTACGGCCATCTGGCCGGATTGGATGACAAACAATTGAAATCATGCCTGGAACATTTGACCGCATACGAATGCGAGATCAGCGGACACGTCCTTGATTTCGTGCATGAAGGCGTCTTCCTCGATGTGGACAGCGATCTTGAAGGCCTGCTGCCCCTTCTTGGCCCGGACGTGCGCGGCGTCATCGATATCATCAACCACCAGGACTGGGAGATGTACCGCTGCACTCTTTCCGGCGGAGTCCTGACCAGGTCCCGCATTGCTCTGGACAATGCCCTGGACACGGCTTACGCATCGGAGCGCCGTTCATAAGCTCTTGGCTGACTGTTGAAAAACTTCAAATTTCCATGCTGTTCAAAAATGGCGACCTGCTTGGACAAAGAAAACCCGGAGACGAAGCGCAAGCGTGCCCGCAAAGACATTCTTGCATGCACCCGGGATCTGAATTGTCCGCAGCAACAAAGCAGGCCACCATTTTTCGCAACCTGTTAGGGAGTCAACATGCACGAACTGTCCATTGCCGAAAGCCTGATCAAGATCATCGGCGAAGAAATGGCCAAGCACGGCCTCACCAAACTGCACTCGTTCAAGATCGTCTATGGCCAGATCTCGGCCATTGTGCCCGAAGCCCTCGAGACCTCCTTTGAAATCCTGACCGTGGGCACTCCGTTTGCGGGTGCCAAGATGGAAACCGAGGTCAGACCCATGGTCGTGCGCTGCCGTCAGTGCGGCCACGAATTCAGCCCCAGCCTGGAAGAACGTGTCATCATGCCCTGCCCGCAGTGCACGACGGAATTGGGACACGAGATCATCTCCGGCCGTGAACTCTACATAGATAACATCGAAGCCGAATAACGTGGAGGAAAGCATGAAAGTCGATGTGGTACGCAATATTCTCGAGGCCAATGACGTAGTCGCGGCTGAACTCAACGCCCAGCTCAGCGCCCGCGGCATCCTGACCCTCAACCTGATGAGTTCGCCGGGTTCGGGCAAGACGTCCCTTCTGGAAAGGACGCTGACCGATCTGAAGGACGAGTTCAACATGGCCGTCATCGAAGGCGACTGCCAGACCGAGAACGACGCCCGCCGCGTGGCCGCCACAGGGGCCCGCGCCGTACAGATCAACACCGCCGGCGGCTGCCATCTCGACAGCTCCATGG
Source organism: Deltaproteobacteria bacterium HGW-Deltaproteobacteria-18 (assembly GCA_002841885.1). NCBI lineage: Bacteria > Deltaproteobacteria > Deltaproteobacteria bacterium HGW-Deltaproteobacteria-18. The sequence goes on along the minus strand of PHBE01000019.1, from coordinate 27,535 downwards.
TTCGCGACGCCGCTGAGAAACTCGGCGTGGACGGCGTCGACATTCTCGTCGTCGAAAACGTGGGCAACCTGGTCTGTCCTGCGGAATTCAGCGTCGGCGAAGACTACAAGGTCACCATCCTGAGCGTGACCGAAGGCGACGACAAGCCTGAAAAATATCCGTTCATCTTCGCCGAATCCAAGGTCATGATCCTGAACAAGATCGACCTGCTGCCCTACGTCAACTTCGACGTGAAACGCGCCAGCGGCTTTGCCCGCTCCATCAACAAGGACATCGAGATCTTCGCCCTCTCAGCCACCACCGGCGAAGGCATGGATGCCTGGTACGACTGGCTGCGCCGCGAACGGGCCAAGAAGAAAAAGTAATTTTCAGCAATGACGGCACGACGCCCGCTCTCGGAAACGATGGCGGGCGTTTCTTGTTGGAAAAAAGGGTCGGGAATGGATTCGCGCCTGCGCGGGAACGACATCTCGCTGCGCGGGGAATTGCGTTCATCCGTACTGGTGAGTCCGGGGATGGATCGCCGCGCTTCGCTCGCGATGACGTGCCGCGCTTCGCCCGCGATGACGTGCCGCGCTTCGCCCGCGATGACGTACCGCATTATGCTCGTGATGAGATCCGAAAAAACACGTCATCGCGAGGAGTCTTCGACGCGGCGATCCAGTCTCTTCGGTCTTCAGGACACATCCCGCACAACGCAGTCCGGAAGGGATTTGTCTACTGGCGAGGCCGCTCAAAAACCGTTCTGGCAAGGCGTGTGTCGATTTTGAAGGGCGAAGTGTAGCCGGCTACATGAGGCCTTCAAAATCGACACGCAACGCAGTCCAGAACGGATTTTTCAGCGGCCTCACGCCCCCGCCAGCACCCCGTCGACCATATCCTGGGCCTCGGTCTTGATGCGCTCCAGGTGCTCCCGGCCCAGAAAACTCTCCACATAGATCTTGTACATGTCCTCCGTGCCCGAAGGGCGTGCCGCGAACCAGCCGTTTTGCGTGACCACCTTGAGGCCGCCGATGGCTGCGCCGTTGCCCGGGGCATGGGTGATCTTGGCCAGGATGGGCTCTCCTGCCAGTTCGGACGAGGTCACCTGCTCCGCCGAGAGCGACGAGAGCAGCTTCTTCTGGGCCATGCCCGCCGGTGCCTGCAGGCGTTCGTAGATGGGGCTGCCGTGCCGCGATTCCAACTCCCTGTAGATGTCCCCCGGGTCCTTACCGGTGACGGCGGTAATCTCGGCGGCGAGCAGGTTCAGAAGAATTCCGTCCTTGTCCGTGGTCCAGGCCTCGCCGCTGCGGCGCAGAAAGGATGCCCCGGCGCTCTCCTCGCCACCGAAGCAGCATGTCCCGGCCAGAAGATCGTCCACAAACCACTTGAATCCCACCGGCACTTCCCGCACCCCGCGTCCATGCGCCGCCACCACGCGGTCGACCATGGAACTGGTGACCAGGGTCTTGCCCACCTGCGCCGAGGGCGACCAGTTCGGCCGGTGCGCGAGCAGATAGTCGATGGCCACGGAAATGTAATGATTTGGGTTCATGAGCCCATGCCCGGCGGTGACGATGCCATGGCGATCGGCGTCAGGATCGTTGGCGAAGGCGATAGAAAACGAATCCTTCATGGCAATGAGCTTGGCCATGGCATGGGACGAAGAGCAGTCCATGCGGATCTTGACGTCCTTGTCGAGGCTCATGAACATGAAGGCCGGGTCCAGGACCGTGCTGACCACCTTGATATCAAGCCCGTAATGCTCGGCAATGGGCTCCCAGAAAGGCAGCCCGGCCCCGCCCAGAGGGTCGACGCCGATACTGATGCCCGAATTCTTGATGGCCTGCATGTCGATGGCGTTTTCCAGATCAAGGACATAGGGACGGATGAAGTCATGCTCCCGGCACTGACCCTGCTTCAAGGCCCGGGCCAGGGGGATGCGCGGCACCGAGCCGATGTTTTCGAGCAGCGCGTTGGCCCGCTTCTCGATCCAGCCGGTAACGTCGGTCCCGGCCGGACCGCCGTGGGGCGGATTGTATTTGATGCCGCCGTCCTCGGGCGGATTGTGCGAAGGGGTGATGATCAGGCCATCGGCCAGTCCTGAGGCGCGGCCACGGTTGTAGGTCAATATGGCGTGGGAGATGACCGGCGTCGGCGTGTATCCGAAGCCCTGCTGAAACCGGCAGTCCGCTCCGGCCGCGGCCAGCACCTCCAGAACCGTGCGCAAGGCCGGCTCGGAAAGGGCGTGGGGGTCCATGCCCACGAACAGGGGGCCGTCTATGCCCTTTGATGCGCGATATTCGCAAACGGCCTGGGTGATGGCCAGGATGTGAGGCTCGTTGAAGGACGCCTTGAAAGCGCAGCCCCGGTGTCCTGACGTGCCGAAGGCCACAAGCTGATCCGCCTGCGAAGGATCAGGCGTCAGGGTGTAGTAGTCGGAGATGAGCCGGGGCACATTTATGCGCATGGATTCCGGCACGGATGCGCCGGCAAGGGGATGGGCTGCCATGAATACTCCTTGTGGATGAAAAAAAGAAACAACCCGGCCGGGGCCGGTCAGATATTTTCGTGCAGAGCCTGGGACCGCTTCAGAGCAGACCAGAGCACCTTGTCGTTGGGGTCCTGTTCATAGGCTTTCTTGAAAAACTCCGTCCCGTTTCGGCCAGCCTTCTGAAAGATGGTTCCGATGTTGAAAGCCACGTTCTTGCCTGAAGAGGGCAACATTGGATCAAGCTTTAAAGCCTTCTCCAACGCTCTGAGCGCCTTGGGCGCTTCGCCGCCTTCGCTGTAGGCCATGGCCATGTTGTAGAGCAGGGTCGCGCTACCAGGCACAACGGCCAGCACACGCAGGTACTCGGCGATGGCCTCCCGCCATTTGCCCTGTTTGCGCAGGGAGATGCCAAGGATGGTGACGGTGGCTATATCGGCCGCCGTAATGTTGTCGCCGCGCAGATCGAGGGCCTTTTTCGAATAGTGGATGGCCATATCCGGATCGCGGTTGGCGCAGATGTCGGCGATCCTGCTCGAAAGGTTGGACAGAAATTCGTTGGCTTCGCGCTGCGCCAGATGCATCACGTTGCGGAACATCTCCTCGGCCACGGCAGTGTTGCCGCGGGCGATCTCAAGCTCACCGATGAGCAGGATGCGCTGCGTGTTGAGGGGGCTGATATCGTTCAGCCGGCGCAGGCATTCAAGCTGCTTCCCGGCGTCCCCCGCCTGCTCGTAGAGCGCGGCCAGACGCTTGAGCGGAGCCAGGTAAAGTTCAGCGCTCTTCACGGCACGCTGGTACATCTCTTCGGCCCGGGAGGTCATTTCAAGACCCAGATAGGCATCGCCCTTGATCATGAACCCCACCGCGCTGTCGGACTTCTGCTGCAGAATGTCGTCGGACACAAGCAGAGCCTCGCCCCAGCCACCGGCTTCGAGCAGCTTCTTGCCCTTTTCGATGAGCTTGCTGAGTTTGCCCTGGGGGGCGATGGTGAAGGCCAGTTTCTCGCTGAACGAGGCCACGGAAATGGGTTTGGTGATGATGTTGTGCGCGCCCTGTTCGACAAGAAGCGCCGTGATGTACTGGTCCACTTCCTGGGTCAGGACGATGATGCCCGCGCCGGGGCACAGCCGCATGATGCGTTCCATGACCTGAGACATGTCCGCCTCCGCCGCGCGACGTTCGAGGCAGATGACGAATCTGCCCCCCTTGTCCTCGTGCAGAAGCTCGAAAAGATCGGCCAGGCGCGTGAAATGATGGAATGATTTTCGCGACAAGCCCATGCTGTGATAGAGGACCGACTTGATCAGTTCCACAAAAGCCGCATCATCGGTCAAGGCCACGAACTTGCCCCCGGCCAGGGCGTAATCGAAGATCGTGGCTCCATAGGCATCCTGACCCGGCCCTGAAGCAGCAACGTATGTACCCATCGCTTATCACCCATTTTGATTCGTTGGCGCACCTTTCCCGAAATGAGAAATCAGGCAACTTACCAAGAATACACAAAGCCGCACGGATGTTCAACGCGTTCCTGCCCTCTCCCGGGAAAGAGACGCGTCCCCTCCCGGCCGGAAGCACCCCGCGAAGACTTTTTTCAAAGGGGAAATATGCTTGATTTTACCCCCCGCCTCGCCTAATGAATTTGCTCCACAACGGACCGCCCCCATAGCTCAGGTGGATAGAGCACGGGATTCCTAATCCCGGTTAGCCCATGTTCGAGTCATGGTGGGGGCACCAGATCTGAAAAAGGTTTCGCGTAGTTATAGACTACCCGGAACCTTTCTTTTTTCTCGCGCCACCCGACGCGCCACCCCTAGCGACTCCACAACGGCCTCTGAAGTCTGAAATACACCCAATGAACGAAGATAGATCTCCGTTGTCTGGGGGGATCGATGGCGAAGGAGGGTTTGAATCTCGGCTACCGTGTGCCCTGCGCGGTACAGCTGCACGGCCACAAGATGCCGGATGGAATGAAAGCCGAACTGCGGAACTCCCGCACGTCGGCAAAGGACTTGAATAAAGTGGAATGCATAAGGAATACGAAAAACCTGTAAACCTAGACCTGCTTGCAGCTTCCAGCGCTTCAACTCTTGGATAAGTTCATCTGGAATCCGGACCCAGGAAGAAAACCAAGAAGCATTACGCCCTTTCCTGCATGAGAGCCGAACGGCTTCACGATCAAAATCTATGTCCGACCACTTGAGCCGCAACAATTCACCACGACGGCAAGCCGTATAATACAAGAAGAGGACTGCCGTTTTTTCCTGCTGGTCCTGCGCCTGGTCAACGACTGACCAGAAATCATCTTCCTTGGGCACAATGAGTTCCTTGGAGCACGTAGGATAATCAGGGACATGAGCGAATGGATTCAAAGGCGGCAGCCCGAGGAATCGAACGCCCCAGGACCAGGCTTCAATCAAGTGACGCTTGGACCTGTTCGCACGATCGCCGGATATCTCCACGGCCAGCTTGGAAAGATGACGAAGAGCATGACCAGGCGTCATCATGGCCGCCGGTAAATGCTCATCAACATCGACGAAGAAACGAGAAAAGCACCTTTTCTTCTCATCGAGTGAGACAAGACCACGCGCTTGATATTCCTCAATTCTTCGGTTCAGCCAGTGGCCACAGGTGAGGCCCGTTTTCACGTGCGAAAGCGCGGACCGCTGGATGGACTCCCATTTCATCGCCTCCGGCTTCGTCGGAAACGCCTTCTCCACTCGCTTCCCATTCGGGAGTTTCACCCGCCCTATCCACATTGTCCCGTTTTTTCTGATCTTTTTGGTTGGCATATAGTTCCCTTATCGCTTCGGATATGAGTTTTTCAAAGAACACCAGCTTTCGGGGACCAAGCCAGACACCGCCGAACCGGACGGGATCAGCTAACAGCGTATCCTCTGAAATGCCAAGCATGGCCTGGACCTGTTTGCGGTCCAATCGGGCGCCAAGATCAGACAGACATGACTTCGTAATCATACCCTTCTCCGCGTGTATCAATGACCACGTAAACGTCCGCGGTCAGATCCTCATAATATGCCGCTTCCATGTCCTGGGCCGCGTCGTTGGCTTCCGGGAATCCGCCCTCGATGATGAACGTGGACGCCTCTTGAACGTTGCCGGTCCGAAGGATCTGGATCCCGAATTGCTCGTTTCGTTCGATGACGTGTATCATGCTGCAACCTCCAACATTTGGTGGGCTGGCGTGTAATAGTAGCCCTTCTTTTGCAAAAGAGCCGTGGCCGCCAAAAGGAATTGCTCCGGGCTGCCAAGGCTGGTTTCCTTGATCAGACGATTGAACCCCGCGACACGTTGAGAAACCAAGGTCTCAGCGTTGAGGACTTTGTGGCCCCTGGCGAAAAATGCGGCGGCCTTGTTCGTCACCGATGCCACCAGCGCGTTGACTGCGCGGATCAGCTGCTGGTCCGCTGCTCGCTCGTAAGCCTCCGGGCGGCGGTCCACTTCATGTTCAATGAAATCCTGGCTGAAATGCTCGATCAGGTATTCATATTCCGGGACATTGGAGCACCGCGAAACATTGGAGTCATCGCGGATCTTGATCGACCAGAGGTCAAAAAGACGCTTCTGGATCGACTGTTGCGCGTTCAGGAACTGACTTAGCCGCTCGATCTTCCATTCCTTGAGGAAGTCACGGTGCATTTCGTATTCGATCCGCCAAATCGGTTCTTCCAGCGTAAAGCCCTGATTGGTCCACACCTCGTGCCAGTACTCTTTGCCCACCACGGCGCTTGCCTCTTGCCGCTTGTCATAGACGCGGACTTTATAGCCACGGGAGCCACCCACGCCCCACAGACGCCACACAAGCCCTTCAGCTTCATTGCGGGAAACCGTGTTCTGGAGCCGCGTCTTCACATGGTAGGCCGGATTGTCGAGATACCGGGAAAGATCGGATTGGAAGTCAAAGGCAAGGTCGATCTGGGAGAGTTTGAGGCCACGCCCAGGCCGATGGACACCGAAGGATTTCAGGAGGCCGCAGCAACGCGCATACGCTTTTTGATAGCCTACGCGCTGGATGTACTCCGAGGAAAAGCGGATAAAACAGTTCGGCTTCAGGACTTCCGAATCGGAATAATAGATCCGGATCCCGTCATGCTCCAGGCCCCACTTATAACGAGGGATTCCGGCGTCGGTCGGGTAAATGCCTTTGGGAATCAGGTTGTGCCGGAATTGCCAGTTCAAAAGGTACATCTGCGTTTGGCGGTCAAGGTTGATCGTTAGGCAGATCGTGTCGATGGAGTTGCACACGAGCATGGTTCACCAGCCTTGTTCGAGATTGAAGGAGACGCCGCGCATGGGATAGCCACAAGATGAGCAGGAAAATTCGAAGTTTGCGACTATCTTGCAAGTGTGCGGAGTCGGTGACGGGAAACCGCGCAGTAATTCGGGAAACGCCTTTTCGGGGCCTCCTAGTGCATCAATGACATTCACTTGTTCCTGACACTTTGGACACTCGGTCCACATCTCACTGGGACACTCAATTTCAACGGCATGAACTAAATCTGACATGGCAACCTCAAAAATAAGAAAACTTAATAATTAAGGACAATTAAATATATAGAAACTTATGACATGTAATTTGTTCACCCCCTGTTAGACTTGGGGGTGATCCCCTCGCGCGGCTCCGTCGTCGCCTCCCTCCGGGGGCTCCGTCCGGCTCCTCCGGTTTGCGCTCGGGACTGTCCTTGATTCGTCTGATAAGGGATCCACAAAATACGGGTCGCTTTTCAGATATTCCTGATAAAGGTCTTGAATAATTGGCTGACATTGGCGGACGTAAGTGCGGATTTTCCGGTACTCGATGAGCATGAAAAGGAGCCCGATAAGCATTACGATATGCAAAATCTGTAAATATAGCTGGTCCATATGGTCCTCTCCTCAAATATATTGGGCGTTTCCCTCTGGGCCGGGCTGGAATCTGGCGACCACTCGAAGACTCGCGGGCCAGACTGAGCCAATGAATAAACCCCTCATCGTCTCAGCCCATTCGGGTTCACATCCCTAACGCAAACACGCCCGGCAGCCTCGATCCGTGGCTCACTTTCCACTTGCAAACCCGCGCCACAATAAACCCCTGTGGCACTGGCTTTGCCGTTCCAAGCTCGGCGCGACACCGATGTTAAAAGGCGTTTTCACCCCCCCGCCCCTCAAAGGGGTGTGAAGGGGGAGGGGGTGAAAACTCAGAATCAGAAAACCTCAAGTCAAAGATCAAATAGACTGACGGATTATCGTTGGCCGCAAGGATATGACCAAATTCCGACTGGTCTCCGTTTTCTTGCGATAGGTGAAGATCTCACCAACAAGCGGAATCCAGCCGAGAATAGGCACATACTCGCGCGTGCTACCCTTCTCCGAGGACTTCACCCCGCCAAGAAAGATCGACTCGCCATCAGCCAGTTTTACCGTGCTTTCGATCTGCTTCTTTTCCGTCACCAGATCCACGGCGTTGGTCTTGGAAGGGTCGATGTTGGAAACTTCCTGAGCAACCGTCAGGTATATGAAATCGCCCTCGACCTTGGGCGTTATGGAGAGGGAAACGCCAACGTCTTGGCGCGTAACCGAGAACTCGGATTCTCCGGACTGGGTCTTGGTCTGCTTGTCGATGAAAGGCACGTTCTGGCCGACAACGATACGGGCCGGGTGTCCGGAAAGAGCAGACACCACCGGCGAGGAAAGAACTTCGCCTTTTGACTTGGTTTCGACAGCAACCAGAGAGCCGGAAAACGTACCGGAGACGATATCAACCAGAAGGCCGGGGCCGGGAGTAATTAGCGATGCGATGCCGGCGGAATTCAGATTGGCAGAGACGTTGCCCGTGACGGAGGAAAGCCGGATGCCAAGTTCCTCGAACTCCTGATCCGTCAGCGAAGCAATCACGCATTCCACGCGGACCTGGACCGAAGATCCGTCAAGTTCGGCAATCATGCGTTCGGCAGCTGCAAGCTGGTCTGATGGTCCGGAGAGAAGCAGGGATTTTCCGGCGATATACGAGGACACGCCGTCATAAAGGCCGGTGATGATGGAAAGGATCTGCTCCGGATCCTGCGTATGAATCGGGATGACCCGGCTATCGATCCCCGGCGATGGTTGATCCATAGCGGCAAGAGTCGCCTGGATGAGCATTCGGTCTTGAATGGAGCCTTGGACAATGACAGCGTGGCCCCAATAATCCGGGATCAGTTTGGCCTGGCTGTTTTCAGATTTGAGCCGTTCGATTGCCGTGGAAACGCGAAAATGCTTCAAGGGGAAGCGTTCCACGTCCGGAGCGCGTTCAACATCAAGAGCCCGGACCATGGATGAATACTTGCGGACCTGATCAGACGGGCCGGTGATCAGGATTTGATTGTCTCCCACTGCCGACACCGCGCCGGATGTTCCGAGCGCGGCAGTCAGCGCGTTTTTCAGATCCTCGGCTTTGGAGAACGTCAGCGTGTGAACGGACCAGCCGGAACCAGGATCCACGCCTTGCTCGACGGTCCGGACCACATAGCCCCAATCGGTTTTGACCAGAGTCAAGCCGATGCTGGAAAGCGTTGAACTGAAAATCGGCAAGACCTCCGAGATTTCCATGTCATCGGCCACCAAGGTCATGCGCTTATCACCAAAGGATCCACTGATTGCCGTATTGGTCAGTTCTGAAACGGTGACGGCAATGTCTCGGATCGGAGCGTCATAAAACGAAAAATTGATCTTCCCGGCGTAGGCAAACGAGGCCCAGGCAAAGAGAACAAGGCTACAGAATATCTTTCTTCTCACTTTGCACCCCGCGTGATCGGATAAAGTATTCCTGGCCGTCACGCTCGACGGAAACCAGGTTGCGCGTGATCCGAGTAATCGAATAGCCAAGATGGATCAGAGCATCGGAAGTGATGATTGCCCCGGTGGTTTCGTCAGGGCCTTGAAGCTCGAAAAGAAGGGTTTCCATGGTCCAAGTCTCGGTTTTGTAGGACTGGGAACCAAGGAGCCAGATCGTTTTGCCTCTCAGATCATTGAACGGATCAGAAACAGGACGCCCAGGAACAGCAGCGGACGCCGGATCCAGCGCAGCCGAAGCGTTTTGCGCATCAACCGAATCAGCGTTCGGGCCTTTGGGACGAAAAACCTTGAGAGGGTTTCCGCGACTGACAAGAAACGCCACAATAACAAGGACAAAGATGGTAAGACCCATGATTTTCGGATCTTTCCACATTGGTTGACCGGCTTTGGTGTCACTGACCACCCCCGTGGATGTGGATTGATAGAGCTTGAAAACCCATGATGGAATTTTGCGATGACGGACGGAAAAGAGGTCCGAGGAAAAACCGTTATTGGAAGCCAGGTGCATGCCCTCAAGGTAGCGGCCACGAATGCCAATCAGCGCTTGATTCTTGTGGATATAGGCGGCTTCGGAGACAGAACGGATTTTGGCGTGGAACAGCTTGATATCCGGAGTTGTGAGAACAATATCCCAATTGAAATGACGATGACGGGTCCAGGCGTCGGGATAGTCGCGCGGGCGGCCCTGGATGCGTGCAGCATCAACACCGCCACGAAGCGCAAAAGGAGCCCAATCACCTGGCCGCATTTCCGAAGGCCAAAAGGCTTGGGCTTCGTCTATGAGGATGAACGCGCCGCAATCCGCCCAGGACCAAAAAGACTGAATCGCGTAAATGCCCTCTTCTGTCTCCGTGTCGATCCAGACCAGTTCAAAGGAATCCGGAATTTTGCGCCGAGGAAATTCCTTGGAAAGCACTTCCCTGACTCTGGATTCATCGTTCAGGCCCCGGACATTGGTGATCACGACGCGACCAGAGAAGACGGCTTCAACGAAATCGTCCATGACTGCGCCGGAAGTTTTATAAGATCCTGGGGGGCCGTGATGTATTTTTACGGACATAATGCACCTAGAAGAAAGGGATTAACGCACGCAAAAGACGAACAGACATAGCTGAAACGAAAATTGTCATGATTTGTGGCAATCGAAAGAACACAGCAGCCGCTCGATGTTCTGCGGATAAATATGTCCATTGCGTATTAACAGAATCTGCCAAATCAACATTCTGCAAAAAAATATCGATCAAGTATTGCAGCGTTATGATGCAGTAATAAAGGCAGTCATAAAAAAGCATTTCAAGGAATGAGTATAGAAAATCACCAAGCTTAATGATCAAAGCAAAAATATCTTCAGTGAAAAAATTTATGACTTCCTGAAATCCTGACAGGATCATATTAAAAAGATTAACTACCCAGTCCATAATGACCTCTAATTTCCAAAAACGATAAATATTGCGTACACAGAAGCGATAAACAAGAGCGCAAGCCCGATCCAATTCAGCTGAGTTGAATACTCGTTGAAATCGATCACAACGTTCTGGCCGAGCATCGGCCACGTCCAAACGGGAAGAGATCCGGAACCGGAAAGACTCACATCAAATATGCCGGTGAAAGAGTTCTTGAGATTATCCCAGGCAGTCATGAATCGTTGTTTCGCGGCAATAACGCGGTCCTCGGACACTGGTTCCAAAACACCAGATTCAGGAATGGTGAAAGATCCAGAGACAGACACGGATGGGAGCTCAAGAGTTGCGCTTGCCGTGGCATTTGAGACGGGCTTGTTTTTAATCTCTTCCAATTTTTGAAGCATGGCCTGGGAATCGGAATGGGCCGTGGCCGCAGCCGAATTCACAGCCGTAGAAACGCCGCCCATTGAAAGGCCATTGACCGCGTTCGTGACACCCTTGAGGCCAGCAACGATTTGGTCGCCTGTAACTTGAACTTGCCCCACAACATTCTGGCCGGATAATTGGACGGCCTGTTCAACCGCAACTTTCATGCGCTCAATTTGGTCAATTACTTTTTGACTATCTGGGTCTGAGGCATCAACTGGCTTTGGTGGAATATGGACGGTTGAATTACCACCTGTAGGGTCAGGAATTGATAGATCAGGGATAGCGTCGTCGGGAGATGAACCGCCTACATTTACATTAGGATGATGCTGTGCATACCAGTTCTCAAAATCTTGAGCGGACATTGACGCAGAACCCATAGCGCTTACGGGAGCGCAATCAGGATTCGCCGATGCATCATCTATCGCTGACTTTTGACTATTATATATTGGATTTGTATATGTCTCAGTAACGCCACATTCACCAGTAATCTGAAAAACATAGTATGAGCCAGTGCAAACATTTTTTAAACGCCACAGCTTAAATTTTTCATCATAGGAATCCGGGCATGGATCAATATCATCTTTTACGCCGTCACCGTCTGTGTCTTGAGGAAGATTGGCTGGAGGCGTAGTTACATAATTTACAAAGTGATCTTGATAATCTGTGTAAAATTTTCCTGTATTTGGGCCGCTGGTGATTTCTCTATATGTAAATTTTCTAAATCTAACTAAACTTTGTGAAGTTTCAGGATTTCCTGTTCCTCCAGAAGAATACCAAATAAGTTTAGTTGAAGTATTTGATGTTGCAGAAGTTCCAATAACCTTTGTTCCAATAGAGTAAACAACATAATAGCCATTATTGTAACCAGGTATATAAGTTCCGACAGATACATCAGAATTATATGCTTGATCTGGTGTCAAAACCACGTCGAACCTTGAGGATGCAAAAGCCAATATCTCAAAACCAACGACACCCCACACGATGACGCATAGAAAAAATAAAATTCGAGTAACAATCCTGGAGTCCAACATAAGAATGCGCCTTTTTGAATAAAAAGGGGGCCGAAGCCCCCTTAGTACAGCGTTGTTCTCACACCAAACAGGAAGCAGATCACCAAGTATGAACCAAGGATGATCTCCACTGTGACAACCTACTTGACCTTGTGAACCAGGGCGATGATGAGCCCGATCACGATCAGGCTGGCCACACCGGCCACGACGTAACCGCCCACGGTCAGGGCGTCGGCAGCTGCGCCGGAAATCGCCGTCTGGGTATCAGTCAGCAGATCCGCACGGGCCGGGACGGACTGAACAACGGTAGCGGTACCGGCACCGAGAACGGTAAGGGCCTTTCCAACGTGTTTCTTGACGAAAGTGCAGCAGGACTTGAAACCGGATTTGATACGACCAAACATGATATGAACTCCATGAGTATTTGATAAAGAAACGGATTATCGGAACTTCCGAATTGAATTCAGATAAATCCCGATGCCACAGCCAGTGCCCCAAAGGAGCAAGCCCCCTCCCACAACCAAAGCAATCAAAGCCGGATCCAGATGCGAGCCAAACGGGTCTATCTGCAGCCAGACCATTTCAGACTCAGCGCATCCCGCCAGATCCGGACAGACTTTGACGAAGGACGCCAGGCACGTTGCCGGGGCCATCGGCAAAAGTAGGAAGAGGGAAATTCGTTTCATTACTTGAGATCCACGAAGGATTTGAAAACAAGCCGTTCGCGCTGTTTTTCAACCTGAAGGAATACCGTGTCGAACTGCTTCATTGCCTGAAGCTTGGTTTCGACCATCGGGATATCAGCCGTGGCCACCATGACCTCTTCAGGCTTAACGTCCAGGCTGCCAGCGTTGGCCTTGGGGCAAATATACAGATTCAGCATTTCGCCTTCTTTACGATCAGCCTTTGCGCCCCACTTGATGTGACTTTTGCCAAGTAATGCACCGCAGAAAATGAGACCGTTTTGCATGGGTTGTACCTCCTACATGCCAAGATGTTGTTTCAAAAGTTTGATATGTTCACGCTGCAAGCACATCCGCATGAACTCCAAGCAGAGTTCAACGTTCTGGAATTCTTCTTTCAGCGGGAAAAACTTGATATAGATGTGGAACATTTCCGTATCGGCGAGGTAATAGGGCTGCTCGACATGGACCTCACCGGCCAACGATTTGGGATTGTCGAGGAACCCTTGAAGAAGATCCGAGTAAAGCTCGGCTTCCTGGATGCCATAGATGGACGTGAAGTGAACTTTTGCCGTGGGCGGGAATGACTGCTGATTCATGGCTTCGCCTCGTTCTTTTTGGTAAGCTGGTCCTGAATCTCAAAAAGCCGGACAATCATGCGCTGGACTTCAAGCATCAGATCCGACTCGCCAGAACGGAGGAGTTCCGTGGAAAGGTCAGACAATTTTCGGGTCGCCGATCTGAAGACGATACTCTTCATAAATATACCTATATATTGAATAGTTAATCCTATTAAAGCAGGCAAAAAAAATTCACTTTTGAAAGGAAATGCTATGAACTTCAAAAGTTAACCTTTCTTACTCATATTTTTTTAATCTCGTCAATAGGAAAAGCTATGAAAGAGACAATTGGCGATCGGATAAAATCAGTTCGTGAAAAACATAATTTATCAACAACAGCTTTTGCGAAAAATCTTGAGATTTCGCAACCTTCATTGACGGGATTAGAGAACAATAAGTCAGAGCCAAGGGCCAAAACTATCATAGCTTTAATTGAAAAATTTGGCGTTGACCCGATGTGGTTACTCACAGGTCGCACCGCCCATGTCATACAAAATCAGACTTCATTGAAAATTGGACAATTAGCAGATACCCTTTCCGATGAATCTCAAAATACAATTTTAAAAATAGTAAGAAGAGAAGCTCTTTTGGAAAGGATCCTTAAAGATGAAAAAATTGATATTCCTGGCAGGCTGCTTGCTGATTTTGGGAACTAATGCTTTTGCTGAAGGTAATTGGGAATCACAGGGGCACATATTTTCGAATGTTCATGCTTGGCAGCAAGGAAACGAAGTCACCATTAGCGGCCGAGTCAGTAGCGGACAACCAAGAAATCCTCTCGAAGCAATTGTTCACGTCATAAACGACGAGGGAAAATCACATTCTGCGCATATTAAAGTTTCAAATTATTCAGGAAAAGGCGAGCTGTTTGAAACTAAATTTTACTCCTATGAAAAATATAAATGGTGGAATATCTTAAAAATCAATGTGACTGGAAACTCCATGCCTGGACCTAGCCAATCAATGCCGGGAGAACCAACACAAAAATCAGTTTACAACGAGATAGCGGTAACAAACAATTTCAATGAAATATCCTCACCAAAATCATACCCCAAAAAAAGTAATACTGAGGGTGAAATTAGCAGAGTGCTATTTACTTCGTTCAATACGATTTCAGTAGTAATACGAAATAAGAAAACTAATAAATTAGTTATGATGAAAAGTATATCCCCGCACGATTTAGTCGTGATTGATTTTCCGTATGGTGAATATAATGCAAAAATAATTGGCGACGGGATAAACAAAAAGCAAGATTTTTTAATTGATGAAGAAGAGGAAACTATCCATCTACATTGAACAGAACTGAACGCTATGAAAATTTGCCCTAAATGTCGTTATTTGGACCACGACGAGAACGCCCCAAATCATTATTGTGTAGATTCTTAAATCACAAAAATTAGCCAAATTCGACCAATGGTTATAAAGAACAAAACACTCAGAATTACAATGTAATTCTGAATCAACTAATAATTATATGTGAGATAAAAACAAAATGAAATTTATAATCCTTCAACGTAATGCGAAAATACCAGAAACAGGGATCAATACAGCATATCTTATGATTGACTACTGGGATGATTTTTCATTCAAAACAATGTTTTATTTAAGCATTCATGACGAAGAAGGCATTTTGCACGGAATTGGAAATATCAAAATTGGGTTTGCTGGCCAAACAACAGACAAATCGTCTTATTCAATACTAGATCCCGAGTTTGAAAGTCTACCAGATTCATTTTTTTCAGTTGGACAAGATGTAGATTATTACAGAAAAATATCAACATTAACCAGATCAATCAGAAATAGCGTACTTGCGGGACTAAGAGACATTGTCCACGACCAAAGCAAAATTGAACACAATAAACATGAAACAGTTTTCCATACATCTTTACTTAGATCTGTAAGCCTATCCGTTATTAAAGGACAATATCATAGAGTATTAAACGGACACGCTCCACTTACAAATTTTGAATTCAAATTTGTTAGACCTGAAACAAGCAGCGTGGCTGGCATAGATTTGAGTTTCAGAGTTGAAGCTGAATCAATGCCGAGTACAAACATCCATGCAATTATCGGCCGCAATGGCGCTGGTAAGACCACGCTTCTTAACAACATGGTTGAATCCATTACCAGCAAAGGCAATTCGGTTGCAAAATTTTACGACCTAGGGGGATTCAGTCCTCAACCTATATCAAACGACTACTTCAGTAGCCTAGTTTCAGTTTCATTCAGTGCATTTGATTCTTTCCAACCGCCACAGGATCAACCAAATCCATCTTTAGGAACATGCTATTTTAATATCGGCCTAAAAAAAAATGGATGTTCTCTTAAAAAAATTAATGATTTGTATGATGACTTTGCCAACGCAATAAGTTCATGCTTAATCGATAATTACAAACAAAGTCGATGGATAAAGGCAATAAGCACACTCGAATCTGACGAAAATTTTGAAATGATGCAGCTAAAAAAGATAGCTCAGTATTCAGGTGATGATCTTAAAAGAAAAGCTGTAGAAATCATAGGGAGCCTAAGTTCTGGTCACGCAGTCGTCTTATTAACCATTACACGACTTGTTGCAACAGTTGAAGAGAAAACTTTAGTTATCATCGATGAGCCAGAAAGCCATCTTCATCCGCCTCTATTATCGGCTTTTCTCCGTGCACTTTCTGAGTTACTTTACGACAGAAACGGCGTTTCTATTATTGCAACGCACTCACCTGTTGTACTTCAAGAAATTCCACAGTCATGCTCATGGAAAATAAACAGAGTCGGAACTGCGATAGAAACACACAGACCTGACATTGAAACATTCGGCGAAAACGTTGGAATATTGACCAGAGAAGTATTTGGACTCGAAGTAACGAAATCAGGATTTCACGATATACTCGTCAAATCTGTTGCAGATGGGGGATCTTATAAAGAGATTATTGGCTATTACAACAATCAACTTGGACTAGAAGCTCGCTCGCTACTAAAAGCACTTGTCATGCATCGCGACAGGAGCGATGATTAATGTTGAAACTTAATCATCCAACATTCGATTATGTCGAAACAATTAATAGATGCTGCTCAGGAATAACAGGAAACCCAGATTTTCGAGGCAAAGTAATTAGCAGCAGTGATATTTTAATATCTGAAGCTGAAAATTATGAGAGACTTGCACCAACTGGATCACTCTATACCATACAACCTACCCCGAAAACCATCGATGAGAATCAGATTGTAATAGGAAACATGTCTCGATCTGACTTATTAAAATTATATTCAACTTATTTCGTAGATCAGGACAAACCAGCCCGACCAATTTATGATATCATAATGGCATCAGCCAAAGAAAAATGCCCTTTTTGCGGTGGTATTGGACGCCCAAAAAACCTAGACCACTACCTCCCCAAAGCGCACTTCCCACAGTTCTCAATTTTTCCGTTAAATCTGATTCCATCATGCAGGGACTGCAACATGGATGGCAAAGGACATACATTTGCAACCTGCGAAGAAGAGCACATATTGCATCCATATCTAGATGATGACCGCTTTTTTCACGAGCAATGGCTACATGCTAGACATATAATTGACACCGATGACTGTGACGCAATGGAATTTTACGTTAATCCGCCAGACGCGTGGACTCCATCTCAAAAGCGAAGAGCAATGACTCATTTTGTGTCATTTGATTTAGGATTTCGGTATTCACTAGAAGCCGCATCACGACTTGGCATTTATTTAAGACAAATCGAAGATTTAACTTTACTTTCTTTAGATATAGAAACAGCAAAAAATGTCATTCTACAACCTGTTATCGACTCAGCACCATTCATAAACCATTGGGAAAGAGTAATGTGCATTTCGTTAATTAACGAATTAAATTAATAACTACTTTATTATCATACAGACTTGAAACAACACAAGTGACAGCAGATAGACACATGTTGTTCGCAGAAACAGTGGCGCAATAGTTCTTGAATCTCAGCAACGGGATGACCGACGTTGCACACCTGCGCGACAACCAAATGCAGACTGAAGTGATAGCAGAGCTACGGGACTCCCGCACGCTGGCAGAGACTCGGATAAAGCGAAAACACGAACCCAACGGTATACCAACGGGACCAGAGCTAGCTTGCAACTCAATGTGGTCTAGAAGACTTTAAACATTAAATACATTCAATTTTACTTCCCGAAAATTTCAGAACCTTGGACCTGTTTTGTCGCAAAACTGGGGTAATATCACATTCACTCACCTTATATTCTTCCAAATTGCATAAACGGACAACATCTTGCACTGAGATCGCCGTTGCGCCAGCAATATCTTCCACATCAATATCAAGCTGCTCGGCCAACAATGCAACGATATCTTTGATAACTTTTGGTTCTTCAAAAGATATAGATTCGTCCAATGGCTCTTTTTTTAGCCATTTTCGCCTCGCCATATTCATATAAAAATTACGCGCAGTCTCTTCAGTAATTAGTCCTAAAGCCTTTGATCGAAATATTTGAGCCTTGATAGAAACTTTCCAGCGCTCCTTGAGCATTTGATATATTTCCAATGTCGGAAATCTAAATTCTCTAGGATACGAAGCCGCTGGAAGAAGAAATGCAGACGCAAACATATTAGCCTGCTCTTCTATAAGATTTAAATTATCCTGGGTTCGAATAACATCCCTATGCAAGACTAGATGTCCCAACTCATGGGCCAAGCTAAATCTGTCACGACAAGCACTCGGATCCTCAGCAACCATAACTACGACAGGAGTAGCTGAATCATTAACCCACTGCGAAAAAGCATCTTCTTCTTTTACATCGAATGGAACTCGAATAATTATCGCCCCATTATTCTCCATGAGTCGAGTAATATTCGATATTGGACCAAGTCCAAGACCCCAATATTCTCTAAGAGAGGACGCAATATCCTCAATTTCGTCAGCAGTTACCCTGCCCAGCCTATCGCTAACATCAAATTTATCCGGAATATTTACAGAAACTAAGTCAACATACTCTTCAAAATATGACAAAATTTCCTCAAACCACCGAAGCTTAACTTCTGCTTTTTTCCACTCTTTTGCGGACAATCCCCGCTGGGATCTAAAATAAATTGTATTGTTGGAGTACGAAAAACTTTCTTTTTGCAAAAAAGACAACGTTACACCAAGTTTCTCTGCCAAGTTCAATATATTCTCAGGCCGAGGAACTTGTCTTCCATTTTCGTAACATGAAATAGATTGTTTCTTGATACCAGAAATTTCTGCAAGCTGCGTCTGTGTTAACCCCCTGGCAGTTCTTGCATCTATTAAACGAAAACGATTAAATAAAACCGAATTGCTCATAATGATGTAATTTTCTTCTTTTTCGCACCGATTTTTAAAGTAATCATAGCTGTAGATTCAATTTCTATAGCTTCAGATGTTACAGAATAATCTGAGTGCATAAAAATGGTTTTAGAAACTAAACACCGTTTATTCTCATGGTCAGGAATAGCGATTGTGACGAATCCAAGTTGAGATTTATCTTGAATTGATGCACCATGCAATAAATACATATACGTCATATTTTCATCTTGATCAAAAAAATCACTTACGAATGAGAAAAAACGAATATTTTGCACAGCATTTGTTTTTCTATAGACAGCATTTTTTGGCATTGACTCAGGCGCATATACTCTATGGACAGTTAGCAATGTATTTTCTGATCTAACTTGAACATGCTGTCTTCTTTTTGAATTGGAACCAAAATTTGCTTTTAACGACGGAAACCTAGATGCCAAATTGTGAACAGCGTTTTGTGCAAAAAGGCCTTGCGCATCCGACAAGCGCTCACTCTCAAGCGGTGGCAACAACTTTGTCACTCCACCCTCTGACAAACCACTCACGCGACCGACCTCAAATGCTTCCGAGTAAGCCGTCTCCAGAGCCAAAGGAAGCTGGGATTGAAAACCAAGCGGAAACTCCATGTCTAAAAACTTCTTGAAAGGCAAAGTCCTTGTTAACATCAAACCTCCGATCAATTCCGCATAAATTATCAACTGATTTGTCAATTTTTATACCGCGGTGACCCATACTGTCAACTACTAGCTTCGAAATATTTTCCCCAAATGATCGACAAAAATCACAGAACCCGTACTTGACACCACCCAAAACGCCACCTTTTTCAGCGAAAACCGATCATAATCCGATATTATCCGGCCGGTGTCTGGCTGGTTCCCGGAATATTGAACGGTTCCTAATCCCGGTTAGCCCATGTTCGAGTCATGGTGGGGGCACCAACAATCAAAGGTTCCGGATAGTTACAGACTAGCCGGAACCTTTCTTTTTTTCTACATTCGCGGATAATTTAATTTTTTCCTTATAAATCAGAATATTACAAAACTGGTGGCGTACAGGCCCAATTTCACCCTAAGAGTATAATAATTCTAAGAGTTCAGACAGGCACCCTTATATCATCATACTTATATGCAAGCCTAAAGCGCAAAATGCACTCCATGTATAATACTATTAATTGATTATTTCACAACTTTATTCAGGATTTTGAATATATGAACGAAATATTAACATCGAAAGTAATATTAAATATTTTCAGAAATTCGTTTTTGAAATTAATTACATTTTTATTTATTTTAATTTCATTATCTTTACTTCTTTTCCAAGAGTTTTTCATTATACCAAAATTTAATGAAATTCAGTTTATGAGCATCGAATCAGAAGCAAAGAGGACTGCGAACCATATCAGAAAATCAATGAATATTTTTACATTTAACGATGATATTGATATATCTGATAAGTTTGTAGCTGATATTAACAATTTACTTTTAGACTTTAATATATTGAAAATCAGGATTTTTGACTCCCAAGGTAAGATATTATTTTCATCGACAAATGATGAAATAGGCCAAATTAATCAGCATGAATATTTTCAAAAAATAGTTTCAAAAGGTAGAATTTATTCAAAAGTTGTGCGCAAAGAAAATCTTACCATGGAAGGAGAACGTATCAACTCAAGCGTTGCAGAAGTTTATCTACCAGTTCTCAAAGATAAGTTTAAAGGTGCATTCGAAATATATTATGACATTTCAGAACAAGAACGCACAATTATGAACAATAATTTTGCGCTTCGTATCTGCACGTCATTAATGTGGACAATTCTATCAGCAATATTTGCATCCTTATTATTCAAAGCAAGCATATCAAATATTTTTCGAACCGAATTTGAATCAAAGCTTACAACTAGCAATTTGTCCCTTGAAAGTGCCGTATTAGAAAAAACTCGCGAAATCAAAGCAACACAGATCGTTTCAATACACGCCCTTGCTTCACTTGCTGAGCACTATGACGCCGCAACAGGACAGCATCTAGAAAGAATTCAACAATATACAAGTGCAATAATTGATCAAATTATTAAATCTTCAAGTATATACAAAGATTATATTTTATCACACTCTTACTCCTACATTCACGATGTCACACTCGCTTCTTTGCTTCACGACATAGGAAAGACGGCCATTCCTACACAAATACTCCTCAAGCCAGAAGCCCTAACTCCAGATGAGTTTAACATCATTAAGCAACACACCATCATCGCTGGCGAAGCGTTGTTGCAAGCAAACGAAGTTTTCAGGAAAGAATTTGGCAAGGACAGTTACTTGGCGTTAGCTCGCGACATCGCCCTTTATCATCACGAAAAATGGGACGGGACAGGGTATCCTCACGGGCTTAAAGAACAGGATATTCCACTATCAGCAAGGATTACTGCCATCGCAGATGTTTATGACGCACTGACTAGTGAAAGACCTTACAAATCCGTTTGGACACACGAGCAGGCTATTGAAGAGATCGTCAATCATTCAGGCACTCATTTTGACCCAGAACTCGTCAAGGCTTTCGTAGCGTGTTCTGAGCAGTTCCGTGCCATCTCTGCTTCAACAGAACTCTGACAAATTTGCATGACCCAAAGCGCCACCCGAGATGCCACCTTATTAGGCATTATCAATCAAACCCCACATAATCCGATTGGTGTCTGGCCGATTCCCTGTATTCTGAGCGGTTCCTAATCCTGGTTTGCCCATATTCGAGTCATGGTGAGGACGCCAGATGAATAAAAAAAATCCAATTAGTTATCAACTAGTCGGATTTTTTTATTCATCCACACTCGCGAGACGTTCAGCTTATATATGTCTTCCTATTCTCAAGGTCCAAACCCTCGGCCCATGGGTTAAAGCGCCTTGATCCAGTCCAATATCGCGTTCTTTCTGCTTTCAGGGAAACTGGCATGCGCCTGGTCGTGCAGCCAGCGTAGCGATTTAGCGCGCAGGCTGGTCCGGAGCAGTTCCTCTGCTTCCTGGATGACGACCTTGATCAGACAAGGGCATTTGTCCGTGAAAGCCAAAGGGTCATCCACAAAGATGTTATTCTTCCTGATTTCCGCGCACTGGAAGAAATATGACGGCCCCTCGATAGCCTCAATTACATCCCAGAAGGAAATGTTCTCGGAATTTCTGGCCAGTTCGTAACCGCCCTTCACACCAGGAATGGACCTGACGATCCCGGCCTTGCTGAGCTTCGCGAAGACCTTTGACAGATAACTCTCCGGAATAGCGTTCAGTTCCGCGATTTGCCTAATTCCAAGCGGCTTGCGGCCGGGAATCTCCACCATGTAAAAAAGAGAATGAAACGCGTACTCTACCCCGATACTAAACTGCACGGCTAACCTCCAAGCTTTCGTTCCCCTGCCTGTAACCAACTCGCCCCGTTTTTGTCTTGACGAAAACGCCCCTTGATCATAGCTATCGCGGACACATGTTGTCCACAATAACCCTCAGCCACGGAGTAAAAAATGTTTAATCAAATATTCAGGGATGTTGTCAGCTCAGAAGGGGTAGTGTCCATTGTCACCTGCGCCGAAAACGAGTCGCATGTCGTGAACACATGGAATTCCTACCTTCACCTGACCGAAGATGGAAAAATCCTGATTCCTGCCTGGAAAATGAGGAAGACAGAGAAGAAAGTACAGATCAACGACAAGGTGCTACTTACTCTCGGGAGCAAGGAAGTGCAGGGAAAGATGGGACCGGGAACGGGCTTTCTGCTTGAAGGCACTGCCAAGTTCATCAGATCCGGACCAGACTTCGACATGATGAAAGCGAAATTCACCTTCCAGACCCGGCTTCTCGAAGTGACGATCACGTCGGTAAAGCAGACCATCTGATTCCTGCCCCCAATTTCAAGGCCTGCCCGGTACCGCGCGATTACTGGGCAGGCCGCCACATGAACGAGCGCAGCCAGAGGACTGCGGTAATGGTTCGTCCTGCTACCTCGCCTTCTTACGGCTAACTGGCTGAAAACGGAAATTCGTAGGTCGTCCAAAAAATGGTTAAATGCGAGGAAACGAAAAAAGCCAGACCGCTTATGCATGACATACCGCACCCTGCCTTTGCGCGGACACAGCAGATCACCGTTCTTCAACGGCCTGTTAAACCGAATGTTTGGTCAATCGATCTCAAAATCTACATAGTGATACGCCACCCGAAACGCCACCCGAAGCGCACAAAACTGACTATAATCCGACATATTCGTTCGGTGTCTGGCTGATTCCCATCATCCTTAGCGCTTCCTAATCCCGGTTAGCCCATGTTCGAGTCATGGTGGGGGCACCAAGGACGTATAGGTTCCGAACTTAAGTTCGGAACCTTTTTTTTGTGCCACGCATTTCCCCCATCTTTTGAATCCATCCAGGCGCAACATCCGCGATGCGAAGTAAACGCCAGAATATGGTGAAGAGTTCCAGAGGCCGAGTTGCCTTTGTCTACACAAATGACTATACTTTAATAATGCAAATTGCGGGATTCGACTGGGATAGCGGCAACTGGCCTAAATGCGGTAAGCATGGCGTATCCCGTGAAGAAATCGAAGAGGTGTTATTAGGCGAACCCTCCGTCATGCCCGACCCTTGCCCCGATGAGCCGCGTATGAGGGCCATCGGGAAAACCCAGGCGGGGCGTTATGTTTTCCTCGTGTTCATGCTGAAGAAAATTGATGGCTGGACAAAGCTACGACCGATTAGCGCCCGCTATATGCACAAAAAGGAGGTCGATCACTATGAACAACAAATCTAAACAGATGCCGTCGCTTCGTAGCGATGCGGACGCCGAAGAGTTTGTCGAGGAAGCCGATCTGTCGCAATATGACCTTTCCGGATTCCAGCCAATGCGATTTGAAATCGAGCCAAAGGACGGGGCGTTGAACATGCGCATCCCCGTGGGACTGCTGGAGGCCGTAAAAGCCAAGGCCAAGGCCAAGGGCATCCCGTATACGCGCTATGTACGAATGCTGCTGGAAGCAGACGTGGTGAAGCGCTCCAAGCCTTGAGTACTCGATTCATGCAAGTAAAAAGACTCACCCTTAGCGAGTAAGCGCGCTGTTTGGCTCTTCGCGAAACGATGCAAATTCGGCGACGCAAGGACCACGAACAAGCGCTTTTGGGTTACCCAGTCCCGGTTAGCCCATTTTCGAGTCATGGTGAGGGCACCAAGGACGTATAGGTTCCGGACTTCAGTCCGGGACCTTTTTTTTGTGCCACGCATCCCCTCGTCATTGAAAACAGCTCGGACGCATTTGCGTCAACGGCTTCATCCTGTCTCTCATCAAAAAAAGTGCGTACTGACTTTTCTTCGATGTCATACAGCATCCCCCCTTGATCCTTCCAAATTGTGCTGCTAATTAACACCATTCACAAATTCTTTATGCTTAAGAATTTGTACATCAACAGCCCTTTTATATGAATAAATACGCCATCCCCGCAGCATTCCTCTCCCTGCGAAGCTCCGCTTTGGCCACCCGATCTTGGATGGCAGGCCCATGATAAGCCCGTTGCTGATTATTTTGGCGATCATCGTTATCGTGGTCTTAAAAGGCGTACTGCCTTCAAGATCATTCAAGGGCTGGCTTGGAGAATTCCTAGTCAGACAAACCGTCTCGACTCAACTCGACCAGGATGATTATCGCCAATTCCACGACGTCACCCTCCCCACGGCAGACGGCACCACGCAGATCGACCACATCATCATTTCGGAATACGGCGTCTTCGTCATCGAAACAAAGAATATGAGTGGATGGATCTTCGGAAACCCGAACCATCCCAAATGGACACAGACCTTCGGCAAGAGCAAAAATTCGTTCCAGAACCCGCTCAGACAGAACTACAAACACATCAAGGAACTCGAATCCCTGCTCCAGATCGGAGAGGACAAGCTCTTTTCCGTGGTCGTTTTCACCGGAGACGCCGAGTTCAAGACGGACATGCCGGACAACGTCATCCGCAGCGGTCGTCTGCCAAGGTATATCCACGCCAAAAACACTCCCCTCCTGACGGAAAGCGAGGTGCAGCGCATCCTGCTCAAGATAAACGGCACCATGCTGGAACGATCCCGAGAGACATCCAGACAGCATATTCTCAACCTCAACAGAAAATTCGGGAACAGCGCGGACGAGACGGACAGGGAACGGCAACTCGATCTGCTAAAGATGGCAGGTATAATTGGGATTTTTCTGATTGTAGCCGTACTCCTGAACTCACCAAAATCGCCCACGCATAAACCAGCCGCACCTGCATCGATAACTGTTTCCTCACCGGTGCCTGCGACTCCCCCGGCTCCCGCAGCTCCCGTAGTTTTTCAACGCCACGAACTTCCAAAACCAAAAAAAGTCCCACGCTCAGAGGAATACGGGATACTGACGCTTTCGGCCAAAACGGACACGTACGTGACGCTTTACGACACCAAGAACGCCGAGGTGGTCCGCATGGAGATCAGGAAGGGGCAGAGCGAAGAGGTTGAAATCAGGAAAGGAGCCTACAAGGCGGAAATTCTGCAGACTGGGAAGAGAGAGGTTTCGACGGTGAGTTTTATTGGGGATACTGGAATGTTGGAGTTCTAATTTTCGATCGATTCAATTCCTGGGAGTCAATAGGCTTGTAATGATGCGCAACAGAGAATAACTAGCAATAAATTTGCCATGCGTGTACTTGATAAAAGCCAAAGGCAGACTTGACCCCTTTGCTTTTTGCAAAATTGTATATCGCATATATAGCATCGCAGGCGGTGGCGACAGATGATGCATTTCTGGATTCTTTGCGCTTTGTCGCCCCAAGATTTATCATCTCATTAACCCTAACCACGGATAAGGAGAAAGTAATGAGGAACTTAAAACTTGCGCTTTTCTCTTGTGTGAGCATCCTGCTTTTGTCTCAGGCCGCGATTGCGCAGGATTTCAACACGTCCATAGGACTTGGTCTGGGAATGGTTCCAGAATATGAGGGGTCGGAAGATTATACCGCCGTCCCTCTGCTTTATGCCCGCTATAACTGGGACGATGGAAAGTATGTAATGTTAAAAGGCAATCAACTGAAAGGGAACATCCTGAACAAAAAAATCGAGTTTGGTCCGCTGCTTCAGTACCGAATGGAGCGAGGCGACGTGGATAACGACCAGGTCGATTCCATGAAGGATGTTGACGCTGCGGTGGAGGGTGGTTTTTTTCTCACAGGCCGCTTCGGGGCCTGGAGTGCATCTCTTGAGTTTGCTGCGGACGTTTCCGGCGAACATGACGGCTTTCTCGTCACCCTGGGCGGTAATTACAGACATGTCTTTTCCGACTACTTCAATATGACGTTTGGAGTCTCAAGCACTTATGCCAGCGAAAACTATATGGACACCTACTTCGGGATCGATGCAGGTAATCGGGGTTCAAGCACGCTCCAGGACTACAGCGTTGATGACGGAGGCTTCAAAGATGTCGGCCTGTATGTGAACGCTGACTACAAATTCACTGAGTGCTGGTCTGTCGTTGGCAATTTGGGTTACAAATATCTTTTGAATGATGCAGCCGACAGCCCAATCGTTGAGGACGAAGGTAATGAAAATCAATTTTACCTCGGACTTATGGGCGTGTATCGTTTCTAGCTAAATAGAATAGCTGTACATCTTAGGATCCGGAAAGCGAGCTTGATGCTGTATCCAGCGCTGGTATCAAAGATGGTCGAATCGCCATTATTTCAGCTGACAAGATTCCGGACATCGAAACCATTGATGCCAAAGGCTTGGCCGTAGCGCCGGGGTTCATCGATGAGCACCAGCACTGCATTGAGCCTTATGCGCACAGAATGGGAGACCTGGGGTTCATTAGGTCTTCACAGCGATGAAAACCCAGAGGATGAACCCCATGTCCACGAACTCCTCAGCCTGCTTGAACCTTGCATTCGGCCTGGCTGACTGCGACGATGTTTGACAATTTCTTGTTCCACGTCCGCTGCCTCGACGCCGCGTTGACTGCAGCGGATATGGCGCGGTCACCCAAGTTTGACAGCGATATGGTCTCGGCGCCCTTGAGCACGGCCCAACCAGAGGAATGGGGGATCAAAATAGGGGTCAAACGGGGGGCAAGTCTCGCGTTGACTTAGATCAAAATAGGGGTCAAGTCTCGCGTTGACTTAACCTGCCTATGAGTTTAAGCGAATCCCATGGCAAGACCCTTAAGAATCGAATACCCCGGCGCTTGGTACCACATCATGAACCGTGGCCGCAGGCATGAACAGATTTTTGTGGATTCCAGGGACTATCAAGCGTTCATTGATCTGCTCGAAGCCGTCTCCGAAATGTTCAACGCCCAGGTCGCGGCATATGCCCTGATGCCCAACCATTACCATCTGCTCCTGCGCACTCCCGAAGCCAACATCAATCGCATCATGCGACATGTCGGCGGTGTGTACACGCAAACCTTCAACCGCCGACACGACCATGACGGTCAGCTCTTTCGCGGCCGATACAAGGCCATCCTGGTGGATGAGGACGAATATCTGCTCGGCCTTGTCCGCTACATCCATCACAACCCTCTCAAGGCGGGCATGGTCAAGAAGCTCGAAGAATACGAATGGAGCAGCCACCGTGGGTATCTTTCCGACGACGAGGCTCGGCAGTGGCTCTATCGTGAGCCTGTGCTGAAGGAATTTTCCACTCATCTGGACGAGGCTCGGAGAGGATATCGCCGCTTCATGGCCAAGGACGATGACGGGAGATTGGACGATATTTTCTCCAGGATGAATTTGCCTGCGC